>JBJXDW010000097.1:0-14143 GCA_046154445.1 Fimbriimonadaceae bacterium
CAGCATTGTCGCTTCGGCTGCGTGTCACTGTATACACTTCCTTACCCGTAGAGGAAAGGACGCGAACCGTTACCAACGCATCAGCAGTGAGCGAATAGTTGATCGTGATTGGGCTGTTTCGCACATCCCGACCATTGGATTCCACAATGACGTTTCCAATAACAGGTCGAGCTGAACCAGCTTGCTCAACCGAAACCGTGAACTCTCGTGTTCCCGGTTGGTCGACACGGAAAGTGTATCCGCTCGAAGCCCGAAGATCGCGCTTTTCGCCTGTAGCATTGTCAGTCAACTTAACCCGAAGGTTGCGTGGCAAGCTCGCCAAATTCGGCCAGGTGATTGTTACATCGCCTGCTTCCTTAGCATTGACCTGCACGTTGTATTCTTTCTTGCCTGCTCGATCAGCAATCGATTGTGCCATTCGTGTCGGTTGACCGTCCACGTTGGAAATCACTGCCAATTCCAGTTTCGAACCAGGAGCCTCCGGAGCCTTCATGACTTGAAGGGCATTGGCTCGCTTACTGTCCGTCACCGTACCGACGAAGTTATTGTTATCAACGCCGAAGGTTGAACGTGCTGAGAGTTGCAATCGCCACTCTCGATCGTTTTGGGCAAAGTTGTCTACCGTAGATCGTCCCGAGTTCGGAATCGTTTCTTCGAACAACGGCGGCCAAACCAACCGAACTTCTTTACCGGCCTTAACAAAGATCCAGTATGCCAAGTGCGGCCTGATTTCACCATCGTCGTTTTGCAACGCATAGCTACCGCCGCCCGGCAATGCCGAATTGGGCTGGAAGTAAGTTAACGTACTGGAAACGAAGTTTTGTTGAACAAGTTGGGTCCACGTCAGTGAGTTACTGTTATTGTCTTCCGCAACCGCAACCAACTGTCGGATGGGCACTGCGTAGTTATAAGGGTTACCAATCAAGTTCCAACCTGGCTGGAGGTTAACAAGCAATCCGCCTTCGCCGACATCAGGCGGCAAGCCCGCACCAACTAATTGGAGAGAAGGTAGCGCATTGTTTGGAATTACCCAATATCCAAGACCGCGTTGAGTCGATGTCGTTGGAGTGTAACTTCGTTGGATCGGATCCCATTGATAAGCAATGTAATCCACGCCCGTCGTCAATCCAAGAATGCTGTCAAAGCTCGAGTCACCAAATTGGTAAGGGAACGCCAACATGTTGGGCCCTGCAACCAGGCTCATGACCGGTGATGCACTCACTCGAACAACACGAGTCAACGTTTTAGTCGGACCAGGAACCGATGACATCGTCACCGTTACCGGCAAGTTACCAAATGTTTCACCATCAGAAATAACCTGCCACTCGATGCTATCAATCACGTTGGGATTGATTCGCGTGATTGTTTTTGTCTGTGGCTCACCCGGTGCAAGTGTCAAACCAGCCGGAAGATTTATGCGTGCCGATACTTCGTTCAAAGGTACTTCTTTGTCAATCGTCGCATATTGGTTGTCAATCCAAAGCCGAATTGTCATCGGATTCGGAGTCGATCCACCACCAAGAGCCGGCCCATCAAAGTTGACTGATCGAGGAGCATCTAATACGGTTGTATAAGGATCATTGTATGATCCAACACTCCAAGCCGAACGGATATATTGAACAATGTCAGCTTGTCCGTTAGTGCCAGTCTGCACAGTCGCATAACGTTGAAGGACTGACATATTGCCAATCTGAATATCATTGTCATCCACTGTTCCCGATGCATCGCCGAACAATGGAATTCTTCCAATGTTATCTTGAGCTGTGAAACTCCACTCGCCAACTTTGACAACATCTACTGTAGAAGCATCTGGTGTACTTGGGGTCGATTGGTTGTCTAGCTGAACTCCATACGCATCACTCTGTCCCCATAGTGCTCTCACGTATTTCGGGAAATTAGGATCTACGATTTCACGTTTCTTTTCCGTTCGAATCGGGCGACCGTCGTCAAATGCAACAAAGCCAAGATAGTTGCCTTCTGGAGTAACCTTCGGATTACCCGATGCCGAACCAATTACCGTATTTGCCTGATTAAATCCTTGGTAGTCCGCCCCACCAATGCGCATCCACGGTGACATAACCCAAATGAGCCCGAAACCACCTGTACCATTGGTATCTACAAAACGCCATCTCATGCGGACTGCATCTGCCAAAACGCGCATCTCAAGTTGAACTTCGCCCGCAGTTTGCTGCGCAATTATAACTGCGTACCGGTTACTTGCCCCACGGAATGTTGTCTGAACACCATTCGTACAGAACAACTCAGGAGCAGCCCCATCGGGAGTCGTTATCAAAGCGTAAGTGTAGTCACCGACAGGCTCACCAAACCAACCCATTGAGAAAGCCATGCCATCGTCAAAGCTAGATTGAGCTGAACCCGTACCAGGAACGCCAAAAGCGAAACGACCAGCCGCATCCAAAGTGCGGGCGGTTGGAGCGTAGCAAGGGCCTGTCGTGCCCCCATATGTCGCTGTCCCTGAAATCCCATAGTTAATACCGATCAAATTTGTCGCAACTAAGCGATTACCAATGTAATCACTTGAAAATGGAGTGGTATTTGCGGGATCTATGCACTCTAACCCCCAGCTCCCCTGGGCATTAGCGACTCCGAGTGTTAGCACTGCTAACCCCAAAGTCAAACTGCTTCTGTGAATCATTTTCATGGCAAAATCTTTTCTTTCTTTTTTGATTGTGGGCTTGGTCAGAATTTTCTGACCAAGCCCGCATGTGGGACGTGTCGAGGAGGGTGTTTAGTTCCCTTAGCGGTTCAACCGCCGGGCACCACTCCAAATGTATCGCTTTCCAGAAGCATCAGCAACCGGACCCGGAACGTCTTCGACGTTTCTCGCCCCGATTCTCCAATACACCAAGGTCGATGCGGGGAACAAAGTTCCTGTCGCAACCGGCGGCGTGGAAATCACGTTGCCATTCGGTGATGAAGTATCAATGAACTGACCAAGCGTAACTGACTGTGAACCAAACAATGGATCAGGTGACAGTTGAACCGCATATTCAATCCGAATTGAAACATCAGCGCCACGAACAGACTGGAAGCTAAAGCTCGTCGTCCCTGTATCCGTTGATGGGTCGGAAGGAGCATTCAAGGTCGGGCGATTGAACGCCGTTGCTTGGCCCTTAGCTGGCACTCGGACGGATACGAAGTAGCAGTATTGAGCACCACCCGTCGTTCCAGTTGTACCGGTAGTCCCTGTGGTTCCTGTCGTACCAGTTGTCCCAGTTGTACCGGTTGTTCCAGTTGTACCGGTTGTCCCAGTCGTACCGGTTGTTCCGGTCGTACCAGTTGTCCCAGTCGTACCGGTCGTTCCAGTACCACCACCCGTATTTGGCGGGAATGGCAAGGAATTCGGGTCAACACGATAAACCATTTCGACGCTATATCGGTGAGGAACACCGGCTGTCAAGAAAACGGTATTCGCATCACCACCACCCGGAGGGCTCGAATTCGTACAACTGTTTCCACCGGTAACGCCACCAAAGTCATCCCAAGCTCCAGACTGCGAACCAACTGTGTCATCAATCGCTGCAGATGCAGGTGCCAAGACTACAGCAACCGGACTCGCTGCAACATCGTCCCGCCAAACTTGCCAACGGAACGGTCCTTCGTTGTTTCCTCGTGCAAATGCATCCAGAGTCCAACTGACCTTAACTGCTGGTGTAAGCCCATTTGTAATCGCTTCAGCATTCACGTTACCAACAACTTGATTGCTGCCAGCACGTCCACCCAAGAACAAGAAGCCGAGGATTACCAACAGCAAAACAATGGAGAACAACGCCTGATTGCCACCACTCGATGATCGAGCTGGGCGAGGATTCTTCACATCACCGCTTGGTGTAAAAGTGCCAGGAATTGCTGGAATATCAACAATCGTCTGAATCTTGTCACCTGGGCGAACACCCTTTGATGCACGGGTAATTCTGATAAACGCAGAATCAGGATCTACATTAGTTACTGAACCTTCAGCAACTTGCTCCTTACCGCGAAGGAAAATAACCTTCATGCCAACCTTAAATCCAGATCGTGAACCGTGATTTGCAATCGCGCTATTTTCACCTGTATTTAACGTCGTGGCTTGCGGCAAAATGTTTGACTCCATCTGCGACACTGCCAAAAAGGCCGCATCCGACAAAGCGTCGTTTAGCATCGTAGCAACTGAAGTGTCGCCAGCTCTCGGAGCTGATTTCCCTGAAACCGCTGCCGCATTTACTGGAATTCCACCAGATACGTTACGTATCTGAATCGACATGATAATTTGGGCTTGTTTCCCGTTTGCAACTTCAACAACACGCCAGTTATCAATTGTCCCAGTGACAATGTACTGGGCGTCAACTGCATCGCCTAAACGGAGCAAGTCTGCCTGCCGAGTAACGGGTGGCATCATCCCAAGCTCACTCATGGCTCGAGTGACTTGATCTGTAGGAACAGTCTCGCGATCTCGTGAGAAAACTTTTGCAAGCGCATCCCGTACTTTATCGCGAGCTTCCGCCCCAAGGTCGACATCAGCACTCGGCACCTTCACCGCAAAACTTGTAACCGCATAGCGGTCAGTTTGCGTGATCTGGGCTGCTGCCGGAACGACCAATCCAAATGTCGCGGCGACCACAAAAAGGGCACCTACGCGGACTATCCGTCCGCCAAATCGAGACCTCGTTAACAGTTTCACTGTGACGCGTCCTCCTCGTACAACTTCGTCTTTCGCATGTTCACGTTCCCAAAACCGGCTCGTCCCATTGAGTCCGCTTTGAAGGGCCTGAGCCCAATCTTAGCTGATTAGTCCCGCTCCATGCAACCTAATCTTTGCGAATACGCAAACAGGTCGCCTAAGGCGGTCTCAATCAACTCCCGGGGGAGTATAGCACGGCATTTGTTGCAAATAACTCACCAATCTTCGGCAGAATGTAAAAAAACTGCTTCACAAATGAGTATTTGCAACGGTTTGAACCATATGACGGACGGAGTCAAGACTCACATCGGTTCGAATTATCTCGTCCGAAAATACTTTGCGAACCGAAGGGTTCACCTGAGAATTCAACATTTTCTCGGCTAAATCAATATTTCCTAAACGCTCAATCAGTCTATCACGAGCAACATCAATTGGACAATCACAGACAACAACTGCCCCAAAAGCACTTACCAATCCCGCTTCAATAAGCAAAGGTATTTCCAAAACATCGGCGCCCGACGAACCTAATTGTTCAAAAATCAGCGGATGAGTCAAGTGATCCAACTTCCTACGAAACTCAATATCTCCCATCCGCTCCCGAACTGCATCACGCAACCCCTCACGCGTCCCAAACCAATTCTCCAACTCGCTCTGAACAATCTCCGACTCGAACACCTCTCGACCAACCAAATCCGCATCCAAAGTCGAATACCCCAACTCGCCGAAAAAGCGCACAACCGTGCTCTTGCCACTCGCAATTCCACCCGTAACCACTAAAGGTCGCTTCACACAAAACAGTCTATCTCAACAAACAAAAAACCCCCAGAGAACCGAAACTCTCTGGGGGAACAAGTTCAATCCAGCCTATTCAGGCGAATCTGTCGATTCCGTTTTTTCAGCCTTAGGTGCCTTCTTAGGCTTTTCTGCGGCCGGTTCTTCATTGCGAACAAGACCCTTCAACAAGCCAAGGCGCTCTCCAATTGTCGCGCCGCCCGTTGCAACGCGTTGCGATGGTGCCGTATCTTCGGAAGGCTGTCGGAACTTCGTTCCTCGGCGCTTGCCGCCACCTTGACCACCACCGTCTCGATAGTCGCGACCACCGCCGCCGCCACTTCCACCTTGACCACCGCCACCTGGTCGCATCGCGGCGCCCACGCTCGGATCCATACGGTAACCGCCGACCTGAGGATTGGACCGCATACTTAAAACCATCCGTCGCTCATCCGGTCGAAGATCAATAATCGTTGGCTCAATTTCTTGTTTCTCAGCCAAAACATCCTGGGGCATATTGATGCGCTCGTCGCTAATCTCACCAACCGGCAAGAACGCTTCTGCACCTTCTGGCAATCGAACAAAGGCACCAGCCTGAACCATTCGGCTCACCGTGACCTTAATCTTGTCGCCTTGCTTGTAATTTTCCTTAATCAAGTTCCAAGGATCAGGCAAAACTTGGCGAAGGCCAAGACTAATTCGTCCACCGCCCTCATCCAAACGAAGAACCATAACCTTAATGTCTTCGCCTTCCTTCAAAACTTCCTTCGGATGGTCAATTCGCATCCAGCTCATTTCACTAATGTGAAGCAAACCATCAACGCCACCCAAATCAATAAACGCACCGTAATCCGTCAATCGACGAACTGAACCTTCCAAAATCTCACCCGGCTTAGTTGTCTCAAACAAGTTCTGCCGAACTTCATCTCGTCGCTCATCTTCAGCTGCCTTATTACTAAGGACAACCTTCTTGCGCTCCTTATCAACCTCGATAATCTTTACGCCCATCACCTGGCCGACATACTTTTCGATGTTGCGAAGCTTGCCGCTGCCAACATGGGTCGCCGGCACAAAGCCACGCACACCGATATCAACAACCAAACCGCCTTTAACGCGGTCAATAACGTTTGCTTGGAAAACCTCACCACTTTCGAACGAATCCAATATCCGTTGCCAAATGACATCAAAATCTGCTTTCCGCTTACTAACAACCGGATTGCCTTCCGCGCTGTTTGTCTTCAAAACAATGACTTGGAATGTATCGCCCGGCTGAACGTGACCAATCGCCGTCTCCAACTTTTCATTCGCTAGCTCAGCAATCGGAATAATTCCTTCTGCCTTAGTACCAAGGTCAACAAAAACCCGGTCGTTTTCAACTTGGATAACCTTTGCTGTAATCCGCTCGCCTTTCGTCAAACCCGATCCAGCTTCGGCATCTTCTCCGCCCAAACTCGCCATAGCAGCTTCAAAAAGCCGCTCGTCTTCGGTCTTGCCCGATGCTGCTGGCGCTACCACTTCCGTTTTCGGTGCTTCAACAGCAACTTCGGCAACTGGTTCTGCGACCATTGGTTCAGCAACAACCGGTTCTTCAACCGGTGGCTCCTCAACCGCAGGTACTTCTGCAACAGGTTCTTCGGCCGCAGATTCTTCCACGGGTGTAGCGTCAACTACAGGCGTCTCGGCCGTTTCCGGCGTACTCGTCGTGACTACCGCAGTCGGCTCTTCAGTAGGAGTCGACTCTGTCGGAGTCTGATTTTCTTCAGTCATCATAAGGTTCCCAAGTCGTGTAGCTCCTGAATCTGAACAACAAAATATCCGTCGAAACAGGGGCCGTAATTTGTCGAAGCCTATTGTAGCGCAGAGATAAAGTCAAAACAGGACGTTTTGGGCTACCTTAACCAACGATAACGTTTAACTCAACCTAGCATCACAACCCAATCAACAGTAAACTCCATCACCAATGACCAAAGCCGTCATCGACGTCGGATCAAATTCAGTCCTCCTGCTCATCGCAGAAAAAACCACCGAAGGATGGAAAACCATCTACGAAACGTCCGCCGTTACTGGTCTCGGCGCAAACACCAAAACAACTGGACTCATCGGAGAACCAGGATCAAAAAAAACCCTCGAAGCCCTCAAATTTTGCTTCGATCAGACCGCAAAGCATAATGTTTCCGATATAACCGTCGCCGGAACTATGGCTCTCCGAATCGCCACCAACGCTCAAGATTTTCTCGAAAAAGCAAAAGCGCAAGGCACACCACTCGCGATTCTCAGCGGCGATGACGAAGCGCTTCTCGGATTTCTCGCGGTCGCCGAGGACCCACTATTCAACTACACCCAACGCATCACAATCGTCGATCCAGGTGGCCACAGCACAGAACTCATGACAGCCGAAAGAACCGCGTCAGGTTGGCAAACCCTCTACAAATACTCTTTCCCCATTGGTGCACTCGGCCTCATCGAAACAAACTTCCCCAACGAAACGCCTGATTTCTCTGAACGTCTCGCCGCCGTCGACGCCATCGATTCAACAATCAATCTCGAATACCTCCCGCACCAATGCGGCACCGCTGTCGTCCTCGGAGCCACCGGTACAAACCTCATCTCCATCCGTGAAAAGCTCACCCACTGGCAGCCCGAGCTCGTCCACGGACAAATCCTCGACTTTGAAGAAATCTCTCGCGCCGTAGGCTGGATGTGCGACATGAACGAGGCACAACGCGCTGCAATTCCCGGTATAGAAAAAGGACGAGAACGAACAATCCATATCGGTGCACTTATTCTCGAAAGATTCCTCCAAGCCACCCATGCACTCGAATGCCGAGTCAGCGTCCGTGGCTGGCGACACGCCCTTCTCGATCACCCGATCACGACGCCGGCATGAATAACCTCCTTCGCAAATATTGGTATGTCCTCTGCGTCCTACCCTACCTCGGGTTTTGGACTTATGGACTAACCGATCTAGACGAAGGATTCTACGGAGCTGTCACCATGGATATGCTCCGCCTCCACGACTGGGTCACCCCTACCCTTAATGGAGTTCCTTGGTTCGAAAAGCCCATCCTCGCTTACTGGCTGTCGATGCCCTTCGTGTCTTTAATACCAAACGAATTCGGCGCCAGACTCCCCTCATTCCTCTGTACCGTTGCAACAATCTGGATTATTTACCGATTCGTAAAAAAACAACTTAACGAAGAAACTGCCATCGCATCAGCACTCATCTACAGCACATCCCTCCTCGTCGTCGCGATCGGCCGAATGATGATGACTGACGCCCCCCTCGTCCTCTGCTTGACCGTTGCATTCACGACATTCTTTGAAAGCATCCGGGGCAACCAAAAACTCCGATTCTTAACCGCCGCCTCTCTCGGATTTGCCGTACTTGCCAAAGGACCAGTTGCACTAATCCTTTTTGGATTGATCGGTATTTTTGCCTTTTGGAGACTTCCCGAAACCCGGCCAAACTGGATCAGATATTGGCTCACTGGCACCCTCCTCCTCGTTGCTATAATCGCTACTTGGTATGTCCCTTGCTACCTCGCCAACGGCCAATCATTCATTGATAAGTTCCTGATCGAACAAAACATCGGACGCTTTAAAGGCGGCGACACCGCCCACACCGTTCCGATTTGGGCCAACCCTATCTTCTATCCCGCCGTCCTTCTCATCTCAACACTTCCCTGGATCGCCGGAGCAATAAAATCCAAGTTCTGGCAAACTACCAATACCGATCAGTCCAAAAACCCTCTTCTCACCTATCTACTGATCTGGTTCCTCGTTGTCCTCGGTTTCTTCACGATCTCCGGAACAAAACTCGTCCATTACATCCTCCCCGCAATCCCACCGCTTTCAATCCTTATTGCAAACGCCCTCCTCGCCCGCCACCCTCGCTTCTCAAATCCTCTCAGTAATCCGGCAATCAAAAGTGACAAATCCGGTCAGCAGAGTTTCCCTCCCCAAGGGGTGGGGAGTGTGGTTGCCGATGGCAACCGGGAGGGGTTGACAAAAATAATCACGCGTACCGCCATAACTTCAATCACAACTCTCGCAATCGCCCAGTACGCATTCTATACCGACTGGTCTAATCGGTTCAAAGACGTGCAATCATTCGCCATCGAAGCCCGCGAAAAAGACCTCAAACTCTACGATTACAACCTCGGCCGTGATCCCGGCGTTGGCTCGAATATTAAAACAACCCTCGATGATACAAGCCACCCTTCGCTCGGCTTCTACTACAGAAAGCCGATTTTGGAATCACAGAATAATGGAGAGCCAAATTCGATTTTCATTGGCAAAAAGGATTCGTTCCTCAACGCTGTCGTAGCATCTAGTACTGACCAAATCTCAACCTTCGTAGATCGAGGGAAATACACCGCTCGCATTAACGAGCCAAAGAACTAATAGTTCACTGAAAGCTTATGTAAGGCAATATTTGCCGACTCATCTCCGGACCAAATCCCGGAATCCGCTCCAAATCTTGCACACCTTCAATCGGCCCCACTTCCGAACGATACCGAACAATTTCCCCTGCCATCACCGGCCCAATCCCCGGCAACAATTCAATAACTTCTACCGAAGCCTCATTAATTTTGATCGGCCAGTCCACATCATCCAGCCGCTTCACAGTGTGCGCCTTGACGACGACCTGATCCCCATCTTCCAATATCTTTGCCAAGTTCACACTACTCAAATCCGCCCCTTCGGTCGTCCCGCCCGCCGCATCAATTGCATCCTCAACCCGCGACCCCTTAACCATTTCAAAAACTCCCGGATTTCGTACTAACCCCTTCACATCAACACGCAAAGTCACCACGACCTCAGGATCAATCGGTTTTTTGGGACTGATTGTTCCACTTTCTAAAATCAACGGTTCCTGCGCCATGGGCTTCTTCGACTCTCCAGCCCGACCCAACCAGTACCCCGCAACCAAGGCCGCAACAATCGCCAGCCCAACTAATCCACCTTTCTGTCGACCCGAAAGTTCATTCCACATTGCTCACCATCCCTCGAATCATTTCCGCAACCTCTGGTGCCCGGTCTTGAAAAATCTCCGAATGCTTCAATCCTTCATACCACCGAATCCCTCCACCTGTTGCTCCCGATATCGCCTCCGGATGCCGGGCCCCAAACATTCCATCATCGCGGCTATGGAATATTAACGACGGCCCCTGCCACCTTGACGCCGACTCCGCCGGACGCACCTCCGAGCTCACTACGCCTCTTCGTTTCTGAGCAATAAGAACAATTGGTCTAAAAACCCGCGCTCCTCCCGGAATACTTACACTCAAAAAGTCATCCCCGGCCCAATCAAGTCGGGCAAATGCAGCTTCCGTTGTCACCGTTGAAATCAATTCCGGTGCTAACCCTGCTGCAATCCAACTTGCAGCTCCACCCATACTTACGCCGACCAAATGAACTCGCTTGCCTTCCGCTTTTAAGGCCCGTACAACCACCAAAACCTCTCCCGATTCACCTTCTCCAAATCCGACCTGCTTGATTGGCGAGACGGTCTGTCCCATCGTTGCTAAGATCACAACTTCCCCTTGGCTAACCAATTCTGCCGCCAACGGATTCCAATACCCTTGGGTTCCCCCAAAACCATGAACCAATACAAAAACATCTTCGCCAGAACCGCCCCGCCAAGCCGGAATAACATAACCATTCCCCAGAAAACCTACCTCAACAAACCCCGGCAACCGCTCGCCAGGCTTCAGTCGAACCGGAGAAACATAAGCCAACGCCATAAAATAACATCCACCGAAGTAGATACCCGCAACACCTCCTAAAACAGCTAACCAAAACACATCAATTCAACGTAGCTTCCGCCGCCTCAACCGTATTCATTAGTAAACTCGCCACTGTCATCGGCCCAACCCCGCCCGGGACAGGTGTAATCGCACTCGCAATCGCCGCACAACTCTCATACTCGCAATCTCCGACATCGTGACCACGACCCTCAACTTTGTTATAACCCGCATCAATCACAACCGCACCCGGTTTGAGCCAATCCCCCTTCACCATCTCGGCCCGGCCCACTGCCGCAACTACAATATCCATCGTCTGGCACAATTCCGCCAAATCCTTTGTCCTTGAATGAGCTATCGTGACCGTGGCGTTCCGTTCCAAAAGCATTAAAGCCATCGGTTTACCCAAAATATTAGATCGACCAATCACTAAAGCGTTTTTGCCTTCACATTGAACTTGATACCGCTCCAAAAGCTTTGTGATCCCCAACGGAGTCGCGCAACGAAATCCCTGAATCCCAGCTGTCAATCGACCCAAGCTAGCACTCGTAATCCCATCAACATCCTTCTCTGCGCCAAGACTCTCCAAAACCATATCTTCATCAATATGCCCTGGCAAGGGATGCTGAATCAAAACCCCGTGAACCCCCGAATCCGCATTCAGCCGAGCCACCTGATCCATCACCTCCGACTCCGAAACCGATGCGTCAACCATGAACGTACCGCTCTCAACCCCAACCCAACCCGCCCACTTCTTCTTCATCTCGACGTAAGCCAAGCTAGCAGGATCCTGAGCCGCTACCACCGCCTCAAGCCGCGGAACCACCCCCCGCTCCCGCAAAGATGCAACCCGACCTTTCAGCTCCTCACGAACCTCACGCGCCAAAACCCGCCCATCCAAAATCACTGGTGCCGCCGTCATCACAGCCTCATTCTAATCTGACCGACGAGTATTCTGCCGATCGTTTTCCATCACCTGGGCCGCTTGATCCCGCCGGAACTGGTCCAACCGGTCTGCCAATTCGCCGCCTCCACAAGCTAAAATCTGCAATGCCAACAACCCTGCATTTCGAGCATTACCAATCGCGACCGTCGCCACCGGAACCCCAGCTGGCATCTGAACAATGCTATAAAGGCTATCCACCCCGCTCAAAGTCCGGCTCTGAACCGGAACCCCAATCACTGGCAATGTCGTCATACTCGCCACCATTCCCGGCAAATGCGCAGCCCCACCGGCTCCTGCAATAATCACCTTTATTCCCCTACCACGAGCCGATTTCGCATATTCGACCATTCGGTCTGGAGTGCGGTGCGCACTCACAATGTGAAGTTCATAGCCAACGCCAAACTCTTTCATCACAATCTCCGCCGACTCCATCGTCGGTAAATCGCTGTCCGATCCCATGATGATCCCAACCTCAACCTGCGCCATGGCTCTCAGTCTACACCCTCACATAGAATTTTCTAATGTGGATAAGTCAGTCAAAAATTAATCAATTTCTTTCGAGCCCCGATGCTTTCTCTTAATATCCCGCGTCCCCTCTCACAAGACCAATCGGTCTCAACAGAATTTCATGGATTTCAGGATGGACGATATGACGCCAATCAATCTCTTCGAGTCGCAGGCCGTGATCAAAGTCATTGGCGTGGGTGGCGGAGGCTGCAACGCAGTCAACCGAATGATCGAAGCCGGAGTTTCCGGCGTGCAATTTGTTGCTCTCAACACGGATACCCAAGCTCTTAAAACAAGCCTGGCAGACGTCCGACTCTCCATCGGCGATATCTCTACTCGTGGACTCGGAACCGGCGGCGATCCAGCTAAAGGCGCCGAAGCCGCCAGAGAATCCGAGCGCGCCATCAGCGACATCCTCGATGGATGCGATATGGTCTTTATCACCGCCGGAATGGGCGGTGGAACCGGAACCGGTGCCGCACCAGTTGTCGCCGAACTTGCGCGCCGACTAGGAATTCTCTCAATCGGTGTAATTACCAAGCCGTTCGTATTCGAGGGCCCCCGCAGAAAGAACCTCGCCAACAGCGGTTCCGAAGCTCTCAAAGCCCAAGTCGACACTCTCATCATTGTGCCAAACGACAAAATTCTTGAAGTCGTCGATAAAAACGCACCGATGATCGCCGCCTTCCGAGCCGCCGATGACATCCTCCGCCAAGGAGTCCAAGGCATCAGCGATATCATCACCAAGCCTGGCCTCATTAATGTCGACTTCGCCGATGTTAAGTCCGTCATGAAAGATGCTGGCATTGCCCTCATGGGAATGGGTAAAGGGTCGGGCGAATCGCGAGCACGCCTGGCTGCCGAAGCAGCGGCTAACTCCCCTCTCCTCGAGACCAAAGTCCAAGGCGCAAAGAAGATTCTTGTCAACATCTCCGCCGGAGCAAGTTTCAGCATAGGAGAAGTCCGCGAAGCGATGGAATACATCAACCAACTCGCCGACGCCGAAGAAGCCGAAATCTTTATGGGCCAAGTCACCGACCCCGAGCTGGGAGATGATGTTGTCATCACCCTCCTCGCCGCCGGAATGGATCAACCCACCCGACGCGCCCCGGAGCCAACCGTCTTTGAGACGACTATTACTCCAACGCCACGGCATTCCGAACCCGAGCCGGAACTCATCGCTCCCCGAGCAAAATCAAAACCAATCGAGCTAGCTGAAATTGACCTCGACATCCCAAGTTTTCTTAGAAGACAGAAAAAATAAAACAAACGCGGCTTACACGAGCAACGTACTGGTCCAACGAATGGCCCGGTTCCCACAGGAGCCGGGCATTTTTTTCACAAGCATTCTAATTTCTCGTCATCCCGGCGCAAGCCGGGATCAACAATCGTCAAAAAATCGGAAAATATCCATCGAATAAGTCAGCTCTAACGCAAGTCCAAGCCCTGATCCGCCAAAAACTGCTTAATCACTTCCCGACCCGTCATCTG
>JBJXDW010000098.1:0-32772 GCA_046154445.1 Fimbriimonadaceae bacterium
AATGAAATACAAACCCGGCGTCTTCCGCTCCCATTCCGACTCGTCCGCCAAATTCTCAAAGCTCCAACCCCTATTCGAATCGTTCCAATACCAATTCGACCGATCCAAAATCGTCCTCGCCCCAACCGACTACCTCGAAAACGAAGACCCAATGAAAGGAGTAAAACTCCAAATTCAAAGCGGAAACAAATGACCATAAAAAACTGTTCAATCTTCTAAGCACCATCATGAAACTCGAACTTCCGAAAACACCTGCCGAAAGAATTCTCGCCTTCCTGCTCGTTATCGTTTGCGTGGTGATCTTTATGATAATTTATCCATTCCAGTACCACCCTAACGGAGCCGCCCGAAAAACCCAGATGTTCTCCCAATTAAAACAACTCGGCATTGCAACATCCTTGTACCTAGAAGACTTTGACAAACAGTTTCCCCATGCCACATCAATGCCCACGTTCCGCGCCCAAATTATCGAATACACAAAATACTCGCCGGATGACAATTCCAGGCCCGAAATCTTCAAAGCCATGCCCGGACACTACACTGAACCTCAGTTCAACTTCAACCTCGCCGGAGTAAAAGCCCCCAATGAACAACTGCCTCTCCTTCCAAGTGGCAAGCTCGCATTCGAACAAACCATTCTCGCATTCTCCGCTCCTATTGATAAAGAAAGCAATGTCCGAGTCATAGTCGTACACGCCAACACCAGTACTCGCGCCTTCATGAAGAATAACCCAATCACGTTCACCGATCTCCTCGGCCCCCAATTTAACCGGAAAGGCGTCACCCTCGCCCCCGCCGACTACCTCGCCAACCAGGATCCACTCAAATGAAAGCTCTCAAAATCGCCTTCTTTCTCGGAGGAGCATTCGTCATTTTCATAATTATTTATACACTAGTCGATGTCTTTCACTGCGCCCATATCGCCGCATCTAAGACGCAAATGCTTTCAAACCTCAAGCAAATCGGGATTGCGACTCTTCTCTACCGCGAAGACAACGACAGCAGCTTTCCCCACGCCTCGTCCATGCCCACATTCCGCGCACAAATCTCAAAGTATTTGAAATCCCCAAGCAGTCCAGCAATCAACTCAACAATCTTCAAAGGCATTAAAAACGAATTCACCGAGCCACAATTCAATTTTAATCTAGCCGGGGTCAAGGTTAACGACTATCTTCTCCCGCTCGTCCCATCAAAATCTATTAACGTCGATGAGGCTGTCTTAGGTTTCTCATTTCCATTTGTGTCAGACGTGAATTGTAAAGCTGTGGTCGTTTACGCGGATACTCTGGCGCGATCAATACCCTACAATAAATCATTCTCATATTCCGACATCTTCGTCTCCCAATTCGACCGCACCGGCGTCACCCTCGCCCCCGCCAACTACCTCGCCGACCAAGACCCTCTCAGGGAGCAATCCAATTGAAAAAAGACGTCGCCATTATTTTTCTCTTCATCGGAATCCTCGGGGTTCTTGCTTTTTGCTACCAACTCTTAGCGATCCTGCCTCACGCACATCCTCCAAGCACCTACATGGCTGCCGCAGTTTCAAATCTCAAACAAATCCGTACCGCAACTATTATCTACACAACCGACTACGACGACCGATACCCTCACGCTACTGCCATGGCTGGACACCGATCATCGATCTACCCCTATGTCAAAAACATCGAAATCCTCAAACCACAACCCAACATCAATTCGGAATACCTTTTCAACTTCAACCTCGCCGGAGCAAACATCGAATCAAAGCCCCTCGGCTACCCACCCACTTTTGATACTTCGATTGTCACCGCCTACTACTCCTTCATCACCAATAAAAAAGTCAAAGGCGAAGTCATCCAGGCATACATGGATACTCATGTTAACATCACAACTCGCGCCAAACTCTTTACCAACTTCCAGTACCAATACGACCGCAAAGGCGTCACCCTCGCCCCAACCGACTACCTCGCCGACCAAGACCCGCTCAAGGAAACCAAATGAGCCTCGCTCTCAAAATCATCACAATAATCTGCGCCATCGCCGTCATTGCTCTCGTTCTATGGCCAGTAACTGGTCATAAACCAACCTCACCTAAAACCCAACTCATATCGAACATGCATCAAATTGGCACGAGCATCGCTATCTATGTCTCTGACTACGACGGACAAATTCCTCCGCACATCAACCGCTCTGAAAATGTCAAAGTCCTCGAGCCTTATCTCAAAAATCGCAAACTCTTCGATCCAGTGCAAAAAAACTTCAACCTTCCTGTCCAATTCAACGCCAACCTCGCTGGAGTCAAAATAGACGATCCCAAAGGCATCCCCCTCGCCGACAAAACTAATTTCCTCCCCCCCTCCCAAGCCGTCATGCTCTACGCCATTATCACCAAAAAAGACGAGTCACCCGCAATCTTCACCTACGCCGACACTTCAACCAAAGCCCTCCCAAAAGGCTCTACCCTTAACCCCGCCGACATCTTCGCCCCACAATTCGACCGTTAGTTTCAACATCCCTAACCCAAGGAGAGTGATTAAAACCGGGGCAGGGGCCGTAGTTACATAGCAGTAAGATAACGCAATCAAACCGCTCCGCCTCTACCGAGCCCTCCTCTTCACCGACGGAATCCTCAACAGCACAATTGGCACCCTTATGGCGGTTTACTTCATCAAAGTCGCCCACCTCCAAGCATTCCAACTCGTCATCCTCGGCACAATCTTCGAAATCACAATCTTCCTCATGGAAGTCCCTACCGGAGTCGTCGCCGATGTCTACAGTCGCAAACTCAGCGTCACCCTCTCCTACCTCCTCGCCGGAGTCGCATTCCTCATCACCGGACTCTCCACCCCCTTTCTCGCTCTCGCAATCGGTGCCGTCGTCTGGGGAATTTCCGAAACCTTCCTCTCCGGCGCCCGCGAAGCTTGGATCGCCGACGAACTCACCGCCGTCCAGCCCGAAGTCTCCGCCGATCAAGCTTTCATCACCGGCAACCAATATTCCCTCGCTGGCAGATTCATCGGAGTCTGGTTCGCATTCGCCTTCAGCTTCATCTCTCTCCGCGCCAGCCTCGTCGCCGGAGCCGTCGGATTCCTCATCCTCGGCGCCACTTACCAACTCCTCGCCACAGAAAAAGGGTTCCACCGTGCCCCCAACCACACCCACAATTTCGGCGATCTCATCCAAACCCTCAAAGATGGCTATAATCTCATCAAAGCCCGAGCCGCGATCGTCGCCGTCGTCCTCACAACGTTCTTCGTCGGATTTAGCTCCGAAGCAATGGACCGCCTCTGGCAAAAACGCTTCCTCGATTCCTTCCCTTTGCCAACAATCTTCAACAACGCTGAAGGAATCTGGGCACTCCTCCAAAGCGGAGTCATGATCGGCACCATCGTCGTCCTCGCCATCGTCAACCGCGCCAAGTCCGAACTCCCACCCCTCAAACTCCTCGGCATCATCACCGCACTCGTCATCAGCATCGCCGCCGGAATGATCTGGTTCGGCATCGCCCCAACTCTCCCAACCGCAATCATCGCGTTCTTCGCCGTCCGCATCGCCCGCCGCGCCCTCGATCCCCTGATCAAAGCTTGGCTCAACCGCCGCGCCGAATCAAATGTCCGCGCCACCGTCCTCAGCTTTGCCGGACAAGCCCACAGCTTTGGCGAAATCCTCTCCGGCCCCGTCCTCGGCTCCATCGCCCAACTTGTCAGCTTCCGTTGGGCAATGTTCACATCTTCCGCCCTCCTTCTTCCAAACATTCCCATCCTCTTCAAACGCATTTCCGTTGTAAAATCTAACTCATCACAACTCGACTAACCCTTAACAATAGCCATGAATCGCTCATCAAAAAACCAAGAAGACCAATTTGTGTTAAGGTTGCTTAAAATAGCAATACTTTAACAAACATCTATAAAGAATTTGGTGTACCGTTCTATTATGGAACTATTTAAAAACATTCTTGCTATGATCGCTTCTGCGACGATAGTGTATCTATTTGGGGTCCACGTCGAGCTATTTGACCAAATTCGTAATCAGAGTTCCCTAGCCGTCACTCAAAATTCAACCGATCAGCAACATGAACCCGTGCCTATTCCTGCGGGTTTTGTATTCAATTTACCCATCAAAGATTTTTTCGATCAACCAATGAAACGTGAGGAAATCACTCTGATTATCGCGATGCCTTCTTGTTCCGCATGCACAACAAAAAGACTTTCAGACGAACTCATATCTAATTATCCTTCTAGCCAGATACTCCGAGTCTATCCGAACTCACCTCAGGTCTTAAAAATTGAAATTGAAAATGATGGTACGTCACTAACATTAGCATCTTCAAGCATCGAATTGCCTGAGAGCTTTTTTGATGGCCCTCCGAGAGCGTTTGAAATAAAGAACGGAATATTTCAGCGGGAAGTCACAGTACTTGCGGATGTCTCTACAACAATTCCCGGATCAAAAAGGCGAGTAGAAGTCAAGGAGAAGGAAAAAGTATGAAAAGAACCATTTTTGCGTTTACCGTTGTTGAGCTTCTTGTAGTGACCGGGATTATTGCACTCCTTGCGGCACTCATTTCGCCATCCTTGCACAAAGCCAAGCACTCAGCCCAAATCAGTTCAAGTGTATCCCGCCTCCGGCAACTACATATCGCCGCTAGGATTTACCTAGATGATGATCCGATGGCGACAAATCGGCTAACAAATGAATATGTCTACAGCACCTATTTGGGTTTCGGAGAGGCATTTTTCATTTCACCTTGTGGACAGAAGCAGAACGAATTTGGGCAAATTTATAAAGGAAGTTATTGGTATGCATCAGAGCCAAATGTACCAAAGACTTACTTTGAACAATATCGAGAGAATGCAATTCAGTTTGCTGATACAGACTGCGACCCAGAAGGATCGTGGGACAGCCCAATTGCATTAAAACGTGCCCTCGCCGTTACCGATGGCGGACAGATAATCAACAAAGTCCGTTACGGCAACCCACACCGAATTGAATGGTGGATGTCACTAACGACACCCTAGTCAATAACAAAGGAAAACAGAATCATGAACATTAAGAAAAATCTAATCCTAGTAGCCCCAATAATCGGGCTTGCGATGACCTTAGCAACCCCAGTCTTCGGTGAAGAAGGGGGCGGCGGCGGAACGATCTGCGACGCATTAACAAAACCACCAGCCCTCTCCGTTGATAACGGCAAAAAGCAGTGCGACGATACCTATACAAATAGTTGCACACCAACAATACCCGACCCGGTCTGGACACCACTATGTTGCTGGGACACATCGACAAACGGTTGCAAGCAATGGAGTTGGAGATATGCCTGCTGCGGTCCAACAAATTCACCATCTTGGGGTTACATCTATGAATTTGAATCCCACGATGCCACCTATACCTGCGGCTGGTACGCGCCTAACCCTAAAGCCTGCGAAAACTAAGAGAGTCTCAATCCCATGAAAACCAAGCAATCATTCTATCAACAACACAAACTCACGATCGGCGTCTCATGCCTGGTTCTTGCTGGGATAATCGTTGTTTCGAGGTGGCTCATGCCACCTCCAACCGCTCGTCAAGTAGCCACAAATGCCATTCATTGTTATGCGGAAAACAATGCAGACTGCCTGATAGGACTGGCTACTCCTTCAGAAATAAAAGTGCAAAGCCTTAACTCGCAAAACTTATCTTCCATCCTTAAATTAACAAAATCTGAACTCTTCCCCGGAGCATCCCCAACTGGGGAAGTAACAATTGAAGACATTGAAGGCAAAGGTGCAACTGCGTTCCAAACATTTAGAACCTCCAATGGAGGCTCCTTCATCGCATCATTCACCGCCAGACAAACTGAGAACGGTTACAAACTCCACAGTTTGCTTGTCTCCGTCTATCATGGCCCCATCCTCTCCCTCTCCAAAAATTCAACGCCCGCCGATCCCGGTGGACTTGATAAAATATTAAGACTGCGCCAAATCGCCGAATTTGGCGACAAAAAACTATCGCCCCTCGGTGTACAAGGCACTCCAGAATACGGCGATCTGGGCCTCAAACTCAGAACTTGGCAAGAAGTTATTCAAAAATATGACTCCGGACTACTCGCAAAGGGTCTTAAACCACTCCCTCCCCTTGAATAGCAAACACGAATAGCAGTGCCCCGTTAATGTCATCCATTGTACGGTAGTTGTATATTCAGTATTCTTGAATCAGTTGCAATACAGTAAAATTAAGTTTGGGTTCCAACCTGGATTCATGAAACTATTCGTTCTCGCTCCTTTAATATTGCTCAGTGCCTGCACTCCAGCCCCCGCTGGCGGGCCAAAAGCCGATTCACCTCCAAGGCCTATCGTCCTCAAATTCCCACCCCGAGAATCCCCGATTGGATTCACATGGATCCCTGGCGGCACGTTCAAAATGGGAAAAGCAGATGGACTCCCTGATGCCAAACCCGTCCACGAAGTCACCCTCAACGGTTTCTGGATCAGCACGACCGAAATCACCAACGCCCAATTCACCGAATTCATCCGCGAAACAAAGCACAAAACCACCGCCGAACAAAACCCCAATCCCGCCGAATTCCCCGGCGCGGACCCCAAGGATCTCGTACCCGGTGCCCTAATCCATACCGAGTCCGGCTGGAAATACATCAAAGGCGCAAACTGGATGCACCCCGCCGGCCCCAAATCCAACCTCAATGGTCTTGGCAACCACCCAGTCGTAAACGTTAGCTACGACGACGCCCTTGCATACTGCAATTGGGCTGGAGCAACCCTCCCGTCTGAAGCCCAGTTTGAATACGCCGAACGTGGCGGCATGAGCGAACAAAAATACGATTGGGGCAATGTTCAACAACCCAACAAAAAACACATGGCAAACATCTGGCAAGGTGAATTCCCTGTCAAAAATCTCAATACAGACGGCTTCCTCACAACCGCACCCGTAAAAAGTTTTCCGCCAAACCGTTATGGTCTCTATGATATGTCCGGCAACGTCTGGGAATGGTGCCTCGACTGGTACGACCCCAACTTCTATTCCAAAAGACAACGAGTAGTCAACCCCATCAACGATATCAAACCAACAGGCCCGGACCCATCCCGCGTCACTCGCGGCGGATCATTCCTCTGCAGTGATAACTACTGCCTTGGCTACCAACCTGGTACCCGGATGAAAACCACCCCCGATGCCGGCCTCTACCACACTGGCTTTCGGTGTGTCATCAATCCTTAAAACAAGTCAAAATAGAGAAGTAAATGCAAGATTTCATTGCCACTCGAGCCCTCAGTCGAGGTCGACTTCAAGAGTCCATCAAATCCCTTTCCCAAAACCAACTCAACTACCGACTGCACGAAAACACCCTCACAATCGGTGAAATGGCGATTCACGTCGCGGGAGTCGAAGTCTCTTTCGCTTCTCAGCTCCTCGAAGCCGATCTAACAGCCGACGAACAGAAGCTCAAATCCGCTTCAACTGATGGCGCTGTCAACGAACTTCCATTTCCATACTCTCCCAAGGAAATCACTCCCGCACTTGTCCAACTCTGTTTAGCGACCGCCGACGATTGGATGACTAAGCTCTACGCACAAGGTGAATCCCTTCGATCCAAGGAACTAAAGTCAGCTCTTGGCCCCATGATCTCTGGCGAAGGTGCGTTCGCCCGACTCGGATTCCACCCCGGTTACCACCATGGTCAAATCTACATGATCACAACCTCACCAAATTTTCCGTCAAACTAAAACCATCAAACCAAAATACACGTCACAAAGAATAACACCATGATTACAACCCTTGCACTCACTGCTCTCATCGCCACAACTTCACTCGATTCCGGTTACCCATCGACCACAATCAAAAAGGAACTCTACGCAACCAATGATTTGCGCGGCAAAGCTGCCCCTGAACTTTTCTTTGGCGAACTTATCCATGGCGAAAAGCCTGAACCAAAAGGCAAGGTTGTCCTCGTCGATTTCTGGGCAACCTGGTGCGGCCCGTGTCGAGCTTTCTCTCCCAAACTCAACGAATGGAAGAAGAAATTCGGAGACGACCTCGTTATTGTCGGTGTCAGTGATGAACCAGCATCAACTCTCAACCCATTCCTCAAAGACCACGAAACAAACTACATCATTACAAGTGATCCAGAGAAAAAAATGAGCAAAGCTCTCGGCATCAAAGGAATCCCGCATGTGATGGTTGTGTCACCTGATAAAGTTGTTCGATTCCAAGGATTCCCAAACTCGGCTGAAGACCCGCTCACAACCGAGAAGCTCGAACAAATCATCAAAACAAGCAAAGCCCAAAATAACTAATCCTAATAAAAAGGGGGGTCGGTTCAATTTACCGACCCCCCTTTTTGTTTAATCAGAGTCTAATAAACCGACTCTGGGAAGTAATGATCCCTCGCATTATCCGGCTTTACCAACTCAACCGGCAGAACATCATCAACCTGCGTTCCCGTTGATTTCTTGCCTGCTTTCAAGTCGGCGACGCATCGCTCAATCCCGAGAGCAATCATCTTCGGCGAATAAGTTACAGTCGCCGGGAACATCGCATCTCCATCCATTACCTTTTTGATAACATCCTTGCTTCCGCCGCCACCAACAAGCCAAACATTCGTTCGGCCCGCTTCCGCGAGTGCCTTAGCCGCGCCAACCGCCATGTCATCATCGGCCGCCCAAATCGCATCAACTTCTTTGTATTTCAGCAAAAGATTCTGGGTGACTTTATAGGCCTCATCTTGGCTCCACTTACCCGGCTGCATGTCCAAAATCTGAACACCTTTAATGCCGTCCATCACGCTCTTAAAGCCTTTCACCCGATCTTCGTCAACCGGACCAGCCATACCGCGCAAAACCAAAATTTTTCCTTTACCACCCAACTTGTCGGCCATGAACGTCGCCGCTTCACTACCAAATTTCTCATTATCGCCCCGGAGCCAAACATCAGCCAAAGGCTCACTCAAACCACGGTCAACACTAACAATATATTTGAAAGAATCACGCGCCGTCTTAACCGCCGGAGTTATAGCTGTAGGATCAAATGACAAAATGACCAACCCATCAAAACCTTGCGTAGCAATATTAGCCAAGTCCGCAGCTTGCTTATCTGGCGAATCGCTCGCAAACACTTTAATATCAGCATCGCCCGCCATGTCTTTAGCCGTCTTCTCAGCCCAATAAACAACCCCGCCTGTCCAGCCGTGAGTAGCCGTAGGAATAACAACCGCAATCTTCGGTTTTTCAATCCCAGTCCCAGTGGCCGTTGCACCTTCCGGTTTCGGTGGCAAACTCCCATCCGTACCACCCGAAGGCGCAGGAGTGCAACCAACCATCATCATTGCGGTCGTCGCCGCGAGTCCAGCTAAAATCGAGCCTTTCATTATTCGCATTTTGCCAGATTTTCAATTGGTAATGCTTACACCTAACTCAAATCCGCTCACCAGATCGATAAACCGCCACTGGCTTCGGTAAATTCACCGCCAACCACCCCGTCCCATAAGTAGACGACCAAATCTCCCCCAATGCCTCCCGCTCATAAACCTGAAAATCTGCCCCAAATCCCACCTCAATCCGGCCCAGCCAATCCGCATCAAAGTTCGCGACCGCCCCACCGCGCGTATACAAATCAACTCCCTCGGCGACCGAACAACTCTCCACAACATCAAACCCCTCCGGCCGCGAGCAAGCCGCCCCAATCCCCACCCATGGATCACCCACCACAATCGGACGATCACTATTAAAACTCAAAGATAATCCCGCATCAATCAAACTCCGCGTCCGAATCAGTTTCTGCCAAACCCCATCCTGCAACTGCGCCCGATAAGCATGACCAAAGCGATACAAAAACTCTGGCTGCAACGTCACATGGCTCCCCAATCTCGCCAACCGATCAACCTGCGCATCCGACAAAATCATCGCATGTTCAATCCGGTGCCGACTCGGATCAGCCGATTTCTCAAATGCATCCATCACCAAATCTGTGCTGCGATCCCCAATCGTATGCACCGAACAACTCCACCCCTCTGCATCAATCAATGCCAATATCCGCGCCAATTCCGCCTCCGGGTAAATCAGCTTGCCACTCCGTCCCGTCGTCACAAATTGCCCATGAATCGCCGCCGTCGCACTCCCAATCGCGCCGTCCGCAAACACCTTGAGCCCCAAAACTTTGCACCGCTCCTCATCCATCGACCCCATCAATTCTGCAAGTCGGGCCGGGTCAATTCCTTTTTCCCCCAAGACCTCCCGCCACTGCAAATACATCCTCAGTCGAACCTTGCACCCCCGCTCACTCGCAATCCGATAGGCCTGCAACTCCTTGTCCAAATCCCATCGCCCCGTCATCATGTCAGTCGCGGTCGTGATCCCAAAACTCGCCATCGAATCACCCGCCCGCAAAATCGCCTCGACCATCTCCTCCAGCCCCGGTTCCGGCGCACGACTCGTCACTATCTCATGCGCTTTTTCAAGCAGAACCCCTGTCAAAACGCCATCCGCGCCCCGTTCAAATTCACCCCCAACCGGGTCGGTCATTTCATCACCAATTCCCGCCGCCCGCAGCGCCGCCGTATTCGCCACACTCGCATGACCGTTCGAATGCCGCAGCAAAACCGGCAAGTTCGCCACAACCGAATCAATCTCAAACCGGGTCAAATGCTCACCCCATTTATTCTGGTCGTACTGCGTCGCGAGGAGCCATTGCCCTTCCCCTACCTTCGGAGCCCACTCCCGAACCGCCGCCAAAACCTCCGCCTTCGAAGAGCATCCGCTCAAATTCAACTTCAACAAATCCAAGCCACTCGGCAAAATATGGCAATGCGCATCAATAAACCCCGGGAGCGCAACGTAGCCCTCCCATTCCCCGCCTTTCACATCTCCGCCAACCTGCGAAAACCGCCCCCCATCAACCGCAAACCCCCGCTCCCCCGTCCTCCACACTTCTGCGCCAATGACCATTCCCCAATCTTACATCTAACCCACCACTTCCCGTCATCCCGGGGCGTCATCCCGGCGAAAGCCGGGACCCACAACCCTCAAAAACCA
This sequence comes from Fimbriimonadaceae bacterium, assembly GCA_046154445.1. GTDB lineage: Bacteria > Armatimonadota > Fimbriimonadia > Fimbriimonadales > Fimbriimonadaceae > UphvI-Ar2. The sequence goes on from JBJXDW010000098.1 coordinate 11,004, forward strand.
CAAACTAACAGTTCCCCGAAACAACTCTCACCTGGTTCTTTCTAGAACGTTATCCCGGTACGTCATCGCAGCGCGTCATCCCGGCGAAAGCCGGGACCCACAACCCTCAAAAACCACAAACCCTCGAAAAATGAACCGACCCAAATCACGTCATCCCGGCGCGTCATTCCTGCGAAGGCAGGAACGGGACCCACAACCCCCAACAACCACAAGCTAAACGTGCCCCGATTTTCGGAACGAAAGTCGGGCGGAATCAACTCTCACCTGATTCTTTCTATCACGTTATCCCGGCGCGTTATCCCGGCGCGTCATCCCGGCGAAAGCCGGGACCCAAAACCCTCAAAAACCACAAACCCTCGAAATAAGCACCGACCCAAATCACGTCATCCCCGCGAAGGCGGGGAACCAGACAGACTTCGCCCCCAGCTAGCCTTCAATGCTCAACTGACAAAAAATGTCACTCAATGTTCATCCCCAAAACACAAAGAAAAGCTCCCTGATTTTTAACAAATCAGAGAGCTTGGGTGCGGGAGTCGGATTTGAACCAACGACCTCCGGGTTATGAGCCCGACGAGCTACCAGACTGCTCCATCCCGCAAGAGAGATTATGCCCCCTAACCTCCTCTTAACCCAGGACTATGAACTTCCATCTTCGAATCCCCACACCCCAAATACCCGTATACTCACCAGAACAGGACAACCGCAATGCACCCCAGCATCATCACCGGAACCCTTGGCCTCATCACCTACATCATCTACCAACACGCCCGAACCACCACAAAAACCCTCAAATCCCAAACCCACTCAAACCCAACTCCCCAAAACAAACAAAAACTCAAACGCCAAACCATCCTCCGCGACCTCATCGCCGCCGTCGCCGCAATCTTCTTTTACGCCACCCTCACCCACCTCCAACAACCAGATCCACCGCCCACTTCCCAAATCCAAATCTCTCCATAGCCTATTTTCAAAAGACCAGTCCTCTCCCGACATGAGCCAAACTATCCCCGTGTGGATCACAAACCGCGAACAATCCCGAGAAATCGACCGCCGAGCCACCGAAGAATTCGGCATCCCCGGTTCCGACCTCATGGAAACCGCCGCCCAGGCAATCACTGAACTCGCCATAACCGTCGTCCCCGCCGAAGCCAGAATCGCAGTCCTCTGCGGCCCCGGCAATAACGGCGGCGACGGACTCGTCGTCGCCCGGCTCCTCCATAAACTGGGCTACAAAATCACTCTCCTCCTAACATCTCCCGAAGAGCACCTCAGCCCTCTCGCCAAAGAGCAACTCAAAAAAGCGCGCTACCTCAAACTAGAGCCAATCTTCCCCCAAAACCCCCAATTTCAAACCAAATTAGATAACCTAGGCACTAACGACCTCATCATTGACGGCCTTCTCGGAACCGGATCACATGGTACGCCCCGCAGCCCCATCGACGAAGTCATTACCGCCGCCAATCATTCTCAGACGCCAATCCTCAGTATCGATATCCCCAGCGGCATCGACTGCGATTCCGGCATCGCACCGGCCCAATTCATTCGGGCAACTCACACAATCACGTTCGGCAATCCCAAGCCCTTTCTCTTTCAAAACCAAGGTCTCGAAGCCTCCGGAAACTGGTCGGTCGCCCCCATCAATTTCCCGCCCGAACTTCTCAACGAGCCATCCGATGCTGAATACATCACCCAATTCAACATCCTAAAACCACGCACGAAAAGCTCGCACAAAGGGACATCAGGGCGACTCCTCATCGTTGCCGGATCCGACAACATGCCCGGTGCCGCAATCCTTGCCGCCCATGCTGCTCTCCGCTCTGGAATCGGTCTCGTCACCCTCGCCAGCACCCCCGAAGTCTGCCACGTCGCCAGTCATCATCTCCCTGAAATTCTCCTTCATCCTCTTCCAACCCAAGCCGGAGTCATCTCTTCTCTCTCATCTCGAAATCTTCTCGAAATCCAATCGAAATTTGATTCCGCAGTATTTGGGCCCGGACTCTCCACCCACTCAGAGATTTCAAAGCTTCTCAAATCAATTTTCCCGGTTTGGCACATCCCAACTGTGATCGATGCCGATGCTCTCAATGCAATCAGCCAAGGAGTTCCCCTACCAACCTCCCCTTGCGTGCTCACCCCCCATCCCGGCGAACTCGCCCGGCTCATCAACAGATCAACCGAAAAGATTCAATCAGATCGTTATGCTTCAGTACGGCAAGCAACCATTCAATTCAACCAAACCATCCTGCTTAAAGGGGCTCACAGCATCGTCTCCTCGCCAAACCAACCCTGCGCCATTAACTCAACTGGCAATCCCGGAATGGCCACCGGCGGAATGGGAGATGCCCTCTGCGGAATCATCGCCACCCTCCTCGCCCAGGGCCACAGCTCCCACGAATCTGCCATCGCCGGAATGTTCTGGCACGGACTCGCCGCCGATCTCTGCGCCCAGGAAATCGGCCCCGCCGGATACACCGCCACCGATTTAATAAGAAATCTCCCCCGAACACGGGCTAAACTCACCACATCGTGAAAAAAGCGGTACTCCTAATCCTTTTCAGCCTCTTGGCAGCCCTGTCCCTCGCCCAAGACCTCAAAACGTTCACGATCACTCCACCCGGCGAAGGCGGATTTAGCTACGTCCTCCAAAAAGGCGATGAAACCAAAGAACCCCTCCCAATTGAAGGAAAAACAGTCGAAGTCGCCGCTCCCGAAGACCCCAACGGGTACACCGTCTTTGTCATCGACGCTGCCATCAATCGAGCCGCAAAAGCCGACCTCATCCAAGTTCTCAAATCCAAAAAGTTCGAGCCAAAATCAGACCAATTCACTCTCATCACTTCTGTCGAGATCCGACTAAAACCCGAAGAAGGCGTCATCCCCGCAGGAACCCTCACACTAACTGCAAACGGTAAATCAACAACCACGCTCATCACCGCTAGCGATAACAACACAATCAGAAAGTCGTTCCTCCCAGATACTAATATTGCCGTAGAACTCATGTACGAAAGCGAAGGAAAAAAATTTACAAGTAACGGGATGCTCACACCCACGATTGAGGCCGGACCAGCAATTCTCACTCTCGAAGTCCCTGCCAAATTCGCCGTCAACGCAGGTGACGGCGGCCCCAAAACTGACAAAGAAAAGTCCGATGAAAAACCCAAAGACACCGGACAAAACCCCTTCATATCGTTCCTCCGCCTTATCGTCGGTCTCGCCGTTGTCGGCGGACTCGGGTACGGCGCGTATTATTACTACAAGAACAATCAGAAACTCGTCGAGAATATGGCAAACCAAGCCGGACTCGTCCCCAATCAAAATCCCGATCCTACCGGAGCTCTCCCGCCCGAACCCGTCAAAAAGGATCTCCAAAAAATCGATCTTGGTTCTAGCGCAACCGCACTGGGTGCCACTGGTGCAACCAGTGTTCCAATAACTACGCATGTCAAAAACCCCCGACTCGTGACCGCATCAGGAGACATTCATCTCCTCCCCGAAGGTAGCCAAACCATCGGCCGAGAAGCTGCCGACCTCACCCTCACCGGCGAATCAAGCGTCAGCCGCCTTCATGCCACCATCGCCCGATCCGGCGATCAAATCACCGTTGCCGATTCCGGAAGCACGAACGGTACCTACGTTAACGGAACCAAGATCACCTCTCCCACCGTCCTCAACCCAGGAGACACGATTCAATTTGGTGCCATCGCCTACCGATATGAAGAATAACTCACCGCAAACTCACCAGTTGAACGGATACTAAACACTATGGGAAAAATGCTCGGTCGTGCCTTCCTCTGCGCCATAGCCGGATTAATCGGATGGCTCATCACCGAGCCACTCCTCCCCAAAGAATTCGCCAGTTCCGAATGGCAACGCGCGGAATTCCGTATGGTTTTCATCGCCGTCCTTTTTATCGGACTGGCTGCTGGTTTCCACCAAGGCTACATGAAAGGCGGCAAGCGCAACATTTTCCTTGGACTCGCACTTGGCCTGGTCTTCGGAACGCTTGGTGGCCTCCTCGGTTACCAATTCGGCGGCACAATCAGCACCGTCATTTTCGGCGACGGTTGGGCCCTCAAGTCATTCCCCATCATCCCACGCGCCATAACATTTGCGTTCATTGGCAGCTTTCTCGGTGCCGGAATCGGAGTTACCCAATTCCGAGCCCGCATCATCATGGCTGGCGCATTTGGCGGCCTCATCGGCGGGGGAATTGCTGGCCTCTTCTTCGATCCCCTCGGCATGGCAATCGGACAAGTACTCAGCCCCGGCGGGGAGAGCGGTTTCGCCGGTCGCGCCCTCATGTGGCCCCTCATGGGATTCACCGTCGGCCTCTTCACCGCATGGCTCGAACAAGCCACCCGACAAGCCTGGGTTCGCCTCATCGTGGGCCGCAACGAAGGCAAAGAGTGGCCCATCGACGGCGTTCAAACTCACCTCGGACGCGACGAACGCGCCAACGTTCCCCTTTTTGGCGATAACAATGTCGCTCCGCTCCACGCCACTATCACCCGGCAAGGCGTCAACTACATCCTTTCCGATGCCGGAACCCCTATCGGTACTGGATACCAAGGTGTTCGCCTTGCCGCCCCCGTCGCCCTCCAACCTGGCGACATGTTCCAAGTCGGCAACCACCAACTCCAGTTCCTCGTCAAAGCCTCCGCCGCCCGCCGAATCCAAGAGGGCCGTGCCCAAGCCATCCCGATGGGCCACGGTCAACAACCTGCTCAACCCCTCCAACCTATCCAAACTTCTGGTGCTCTCAGCATGGGTGCCACTGGTGCAACAAGTGCCCCACAAACAAACCCGACTCAAGCCTACAATCCGCAAACAATGAATGCCACTAGTGGAACCAGTGCCCCACAAACCTACGCCCTCATCGCCCTCGACGGCCCCATGACCGGACAACGAATCCCCATCAACGCCCAACTCGAAGCCGGACGAGAAACCCCCGGAATCAACCTCGGCTACGACGCCCAAGCCTCTCGCCGCCACGCCACCCTTTCCCCGACCCCGAGCGGCGTCTACGTGAAAGACCTCGGCAGCACCAACGGCACATATCTTAACGGACAACGAATTCCCGAAGCCAACGCCCCCATCGGCAGCGTCATAAAGATTGGATCAACCAGTTTTCGAGTCGAGTCAGCCTAACCAACAATTCTCATGAACCAAAACGACCCCAACCGCACCATCATTTCCGGCCCTGTCGACCCTAACCGAACCGTCATGGGCAACCCCGGAGTGAACAGCAACCAAACCATGGCCATGAGTGCGCCGCCCCAAGCGGGCGATCCGAACCGAACCACCGCGTTCGCCCCCAGCCAGCCTCTTAGCTTTGTCCTCACCCCGACCCGAACCGCTACAATGGCAAACGGCCCCGCTCGCGAACAATTTCTCCTCGAAATCACCGCCCCATCCAACGGCGGACTCCCCGGAATGCAAATGTCCGGCGACCGTGCCCCCCTCAACCTCTGCCTCGTCATCGACCGCAGCGGCTCAATGGAAGGCCAACCGATCGAATTCGCCAAACAAGCCTGCGGACAACTCGTCGATCTCCTCAGCCCCAACGACATCCTCTCCATTGTCGTCTTCGATGAAATCGTCGAAGTCCTCATGGCTCCCCAACGAGTCACCGATAAACAAGCCATCAAAAACGGCATCGCCCAACTCCAACCCGGCTACACCACCAACCTCTACGACGGCCTCACCCTCGGCTCCCAACAACTCGGCCAAGCCATCGAATCCGGCCGGGTCACTCGTATGGTCGTGCTCACCGACGGCGAACCCACCGCCGGAATCAAAGATTTCCAACCGCTTGTCGGACACGCCGGCGAAATCAAAGACAAAGGCATCACCACCACCTTCCTCGGCTTCGGACAAGAATATAACGAAGAACTCCTCGCTGCCATGGCTAAAAAATCCGGCGGTAACTACTATTACATTCCCCAACCCCAACTCATTCCAGAAATCTTCCGAACCGAATTCAACAAGATGGTCAGTACCACTGGCGTCAACCTCAAACTCGACCTCAAAACCGCCCGATGGGTCAATTTTAAAGGTGCAACCGGATATACCGGCCCCGCCGGTGAAAACAATGTCAGCATCAACCTCGCCGACATCGAACGCGGTTCAACCATCGAAGTCGTCGTTGATTTTGAATTCGACAACCACCCCCTCGGTCACTACCGAGTTGCAAGCGGAAAACTCACTTACGACTCAATCAACGGCGGAACTCAAGTCGTCGATGTCGATTTCGTAATGGAATTCACCGCCGAACAAGCCCGGTATATGGCCGCCCCCAACCCCAAAGTCGATTCCGCTTGGCAAATCAGCGCCGCCAGCCGAGTCGTCGAAAAAACCATCATGGGCCTCAAAACCCAGGCAATCACATCCCAAGCTGCCCTCGCCGATCTCGCCAAAACCCAAGCACTCCTCACCGCTCAAGGCAAAACCTCCGACGCCCAAGAGGTCACTATGGCCATGCAAGCCATCCAGCGCGGCGACGTCGGCGGAGCCGAAAAAACCCTCATGGGAACCATGGTTCACCTCGATCAGGGCAAAAGCCAATAGCCGGCAATATCCTAGATTCGTCACCCCGTCGAAAGACGGGGCCCAGCGCTCGGTCAAATGAAGCAACCGAAGGTTGTCCATTTTGGGTGTCACTGGTCTTTTACCAGTGACCAACTTATGATATAATTTACACAACGTCGAGGAGCGCTGCGATCGAAAGAGACCAGGCTCGACACTCCCGAACAAAACGGGACAAGAACTGCGCTCGCAATCAATTCAAGGTTGCGAGCGTTTTTGGTTTATCCTCAAACGCAAACCAACCGAAAATCTAAAAGGCAAAGCAAATGAGCACAACAATCCCAAGCAAAACCGACTTCCACGTCGCCGACCTCACCCTCGCCGCATGGGGCCACAAAGAAATCCGAATCGCCGAAACCGAAATGCCCGGACTCATGGCAATCCGCGACGAATTCGCCGGGTCAAAACCCCTCGCCGGCGCAAAAATCGCCGGTTCCCTCCACATGACCATCCAAACCGCGGTCCTCATCGAAACCCTCATCGCCCTCGGCGCCGAAGTTCGCTGGGCCAGCTGCAACATCTACTCCACCCAGGACCACGCCGCCGCCGCTATCGCCGATCAAAGCATCCCTGTCTATGCATTCAAAGGCGAAAATCTTGACGAATACTGGGAATACACCCACAAAATCATGGAATGGCACGATGGCGGCACCCCCAACATGATTCTCGATGACGGCGGCGACGCCACCATGCTCATCCTCCTCGGCAGCAAAGCCGAACAAGACCTCTCAGTCCTGGATAACCCCACGAGCGAAGAAGCCATCTGCCTCTTCAATTCCATCAAAAACAAACTCAAAACCGACCCCACGTTCTACAGCCGAATCAAAGCCAACATCCAAGGCGTCAGCGAAGAAACCACAACCGGCGTCCACCGACTCTACGAACTGCAAAAGAAAGGCGAGCTCCCTTTCCCATGCTTCAACGTCAACGATAGCGTTACAAAGAGCAAATTCGACAACCTCTACGGATGCCGCGAATCCCTCGTCGATGGCATCAAGCGTGCCACCGATGTCATGATTGCTGGAAAAATCGCCCTCGTCTGCGGATATGGCGATGTCGGCAAAGGCTCTGCCCAAGCCCTCCGCGCCCTTAGCGCCCAAGTCTGGGTCACCGAAGTCGATCCCATCTGCGCCCTCCAAGCCGCGATGGAAGGCTACAAAGTCGTTACAACGGATTACGCCGCCGACAAAGCCGATATCTTCGTCACCGCCACTGGCAACTATCACGTCATCACCCACGACCATCTCAAGGCGATGAAGAACAACGCAATCGTCTGCAATATCGGCCACTTCGATAACGAAATCGACGTCGCCTCAATCGAAGGTTACGAGTGGGATGAAATCAAACCCCAAGTCGATCACGTCATCTTCCCCGATGGCAAACGCATCATCCTGCTCGCCAAGGGCCGACTGATCAATCTCGGCTGCGGAACCGGACACCCCAGCTACGTCATGTCCTCATCGTTCGCCAACCAAGTCCTCGCTCAAATCGAACTCTGGGCCAACAAAGGCGAATACGCTCCGGGCGTTTATGTCCTCCCCAAAATCCTGGACGAAAAAGTCGCCCGACTCCAACTCAATAAACTCGACGCCCAACTCACAACCCTCCGTGCCGACCAAGCCGAATACATCGGCGTCGATGTCACCGGCCCCTATAAACCCGACACCTACCGCTACTAAGTACACCAATAACAACGTGGTGACTTTCTATGAGAAGTCACCACGTTCATACTCTCCCGAAACAGTACTACCGCTCAGTGCCAATTTTAGTCGAAACCTCTACCATTTCATCACGTGGGAACTCAGATCTGAGTTTAAAAGGTATGAATAGCTCATGCTATCAGGACTCGCGGCTCTGTTTATTTACTTCCCCGTTCAAAGCCAAGTTAAAGACCTTCCTTCCGGCCCCGAGCCAACGGCTTTTCTGTCCTTCAGCTTCTCACCTGACTCCAAGCAGATTCTCTACGCCAAAGTAGACGATGCCAAGAACTTTGACCCCCAAAAACGCAACATTTGGGTTGCCAAAGCCGACGGTTCAGGGGCCCACGTTGTGGCGAGCGGAGTAGGTGCGGCGGAATGGGCCAATAACGCAAACACCATCATGTATCTGCGCAATATGCCCAATGGAAACGACCTTTGCATCTTTGATTTGAAATCCAAAAAAGAAACATCAGTGGGGCTAAAACTACCTTTGCGAAGCGCTCATTGTTGCCCGACTACCGGCAAACTCGTTTTCATGGCAGACGTAAGCAAGGACGCCATCCAATCCTTCACTTGCAACCTCGACGGGTCTGATGTTCGACAAGTCACCTTCGGCCCAGGCAAAGCCTATAACCCTATTTGGTCGCCGGACGGCAAGCGAATCGCGTTCTTCCGAGAGCTCGGCGATGGCAAGGATCAAGTCTATGTTATGAACCAGAATGGCTCAAATCTTAGACGAATTTCGAATCCGGCGGAGCATAACTTCTATCCCGATTTTGGAGCCAATGGAACTGTTTCATTCACAATTCAGAAGAGTGAAAGTGACAAAACAATCGTCATCTGCAACGATCGAGGCCGCGTTATGAGACAATTCCCGTTTCGAACTTCGCGCCTGCGGTGGTCACCCGATGGAAAGACAGCGATCTTTGCCGCCGGAGAGTTCCCGACGATGGCACTCTACGTCTCGGATGCCGATGGCAGTAACCCTAAACGAATCGGGAATTGAGTCTATCGTAGTACTCTATTGCATCCGGCCATTCCAAAACAAAACAAAATTATGCCGCCCAGTCAGAAAAAGTCCAGTTGACAAGGGCCGCGTGTTCTCCTCTCTGCATGCTTCAGAAATCCACAACCAACCCACCACAATCAATTCGACTATCAATGGAAACAAGAGTCAGTGACTCAACCACAAGCTCACTCAACTTCCAACAATAACTGCCCCGACTTCACTGTCGCCATCTCCCCGCTCGCTTGCAACTGAATCAATGCATCCTTATCAAATTCACGCGCAATCTTGATCGGATAATTCCCCGTAAAGCAAGCATTGCAGAACCGACGCTCACCCTTCCCAACCGCATCCATCGCACCCTCAACACTCAAATAACCAAGGGACGTCGCTCCCAAATGCACCCGAATTTCCTCAATGCTCTTATTCGCCGCAATCAACTGCCCCCGACTCGCCATGTCAATTCCATAAAAACAAGGATGCATGATCGGCGGCGCCGTAATCCGAACATGAACCTCCGTCGCCCCGTTCTCAAACATCATCCGGACAATCTGATCCGTCGTCGTCCCCCTTACGATCGAATCATCCACCAAAACAATCCGCTTCCCCTGAATATTCTGCTTGAGTGGCGACAATTTCATCCGCACACCCAACTCACGCATCCGCTGATCCGGCTGAATAAACGTGCGGTGAATATACCGACTCTTCATCATCCCCTCACCAAACGGAATCCCAGTCGCCTCGGCATACCCAATCGCCGCCGGTATCCCGCTATCCGGCACCGGAACCACCATATCCGCTTCAACAGGGTGTTCCTGCGATAGCGCAATCCCCATCCGCTTCCGCGCCTGATAAAGCGTCGTGTCGTACATCGTGCTATCCGGACGCGCAAAATAAATGAATTCAAACAAACACATGTGCCCCGGCGTCCCTTTAACCGCCTGGAACGAATGCATCCCATTCGAATCGATCACCACGCATTCACCCGGCAAAATGTCTCGCTCCAAATGGGCCGCAACTGGGTCAAACGCGCAACTTTCACTAGACAGCATCCACCCATCCCCAATCCGCCCTAAACTCAGCGGACGAACTCCAAAAGGATCGCGGAACCCAATCAGCCGATCCTGCATACAAATCGCCACCGAATATGCACCCTCAATCCGCTTCATTGTCCGCGTAACAGCCTCATCGACCCCCAATTCCATATACTTCATCAGCAGAATTGCGATCAATTCGCTATCTGCATTGGTCTCAAAACTATGCCCCTCGGCCTTCAATTCTTCATGAAGTTGAATCGAATTTGTCAAGTTACCGTTATGGGCAACCGCCATTTCCCCAACCACCGTCACACAAAAAATCGGTTGCGCATTGCGCTGCTCGCTTCCCCCCGCTGTCGAATACCGCGTGTGCCCCACCGCAACATGACCCGGCAACGAATCCAAAATCTGCTCATTAAAAACCTTACCAACAAGCCCCATATCCTTGTGCATCCGCACCTTCTCGCCGTCACTTGCCGCAATCCCAGCTGACTCCTGACCACGATGCTGCAAAGCAAACAATCCAAAAAACGCGAGCCTCGCGACCTCCTCGCCGGGCACATAAAACCCCACCACGCCACACTCCTCTTTTATCCGATCATCGTGCCAAGCGTCGTGATGCTTCATGCATCCTCAATGATACACCCCCGCAACGATCTGAGTTGCCAGACAGACCCGCCGAATAATCAAAGCCGGTCAGACTTTCCAGTGGCTACCCCCTCACCGAAGACCTGGGAGGGATTCAACGAGGGATTGAAATTTAAAACCGAATACCAGAAGTAACATCTCACTGCAAAATTACTGGCAAAGAAAATTGCAATTCCGTCACTAGGCCCGAGGCTAAATTAGCCATAATTAAGCCATGGCCGTAGAGATTCTGATGCCCGAACTGGGCGAATCCGTCCACGAAGGCACCGTCAGCCGCTGGCTCAAGCAAGTGGGTGATTTCGTCAAAGAAGACGAACCTGTAGTAGAAATAATGACTGACAAGGTCAATACCGAACTTGGTGCACCAGCAAGCGGCATACTTGTCAAAATTACTATCCCCGAAGGTGAACTCGTAGAGGTCTTTGCCGAAATGGGTGTCATCGAAGAAGATGAAGCCGCCGCCAAAGCAATGCTCAGCGGTTCAACCGCCGTCCCAACTCACGCAGATTTGAACCAAGGCCCAGAAGCCGGATCCACCCCAGAACCCGCAGCAGTTCCTGCCGCCCAAGAATCAGCCGCGGCCGCCGAAGATGGCGAGCGACGCTTCTACACCCCTGTCGTCCGCGCAATCGCCAAACAAAACGGAATCTCCGAAGCAACCCTGGCAACCATCGCCGGAACCGGACAAGGCGGACGCGTCACGAAATCCGACATTGAAGAATTCATCGCTGGCAACGGAACCGTTTCAACCCCAGCCCCCACAATTCCCGCACCGGTCGCACCGAAAACCGAAGCTCCAGCCGCTCCAAAAGTCGAAGCACCAAAAGCTGAAGTCAAACCTGCCGCCGCGCCCGTTGCTGGCCCCGACCAAGAAGTCACGAAACTTCTCGGAATGCGCAAAGCGATTGCCGATCACATGGAGCGAAGTTCCCAAGTACCTGTCGTCAGCACTTTGATTGAAGTCGATGTCACTCCACTCGTGGAATACCGAGCTCTCAATAAGGACTCCTTCCTTTCCAGCCATGGAGTCAAATTAACCTACACTCCATTCTTTATCAAGGCACTTGCCGAGTGTCTCGGGCAATTCCCGATGCTCAACGCCAGCTTGCAAGATGGCAACGTGACAACAAATAAGAATGCTCACATTGGCATCGCCGTCAGCCTCGGCAAAGATGGTGAAGGCGGACTTATCGTTCCACCAATCCGAGATTGCAATACAAAGTCCCTCGTTCAAATCGCCCGCGATCTCGACGAAATCGCTGGTAAGGCCCGGGCAAACAACCTGCAGATTAATGAAGTCCAAGGTGCAACCTTCACACTAACGAATCCAGGCAGCTACGGAGCAATCCTCGGAACACCGATGATCTCTGCTCCCCAAGCAGGAATCCTCGGAGTCTACGGCATTGTCCAGAAACCCGTGATCATCAACGGCATGATCGCCATCCGATCAATCATGAATGTCGTCCTCACCTACGACCACCGACTCGTTGATGGCCTCCAAGCTGGTCGATTCCTTCAAGCTTTCAAAGGCAAGCTGGAATCGATGGACTTCTTCAAGTAGCACCAAAATCATTGAAACTTATGCCCCTGCCTGATGCACTCGCATCAGGCAGTCTTTTTTTATTTGCATTGCTCCTTTTTTCCTGACACTTTCCTCACAACTCCTCCCGTACAATAAACCATGGAATTCTTCACCCGAACCCATTCCCGCCGCGACTTCTTCCAGCAACTCGCAACCGGAGCCGCATCCCTTTCAACTTTCGCAATATTCAAAGAAGAACTCCTGCGCCTCACCGAATCCGGCACCTACCAAGACCTCCTCCAAGCAACTCCTCAGCTCACCGAAGGGCCGTTCTATCCGAACAAAATGCCCCTCGATAAAAATAACGACCTGATCCTCATCGGTAGCTCAAAAATCGCTGCCCTCGGTCAAATCACCCACCTCACCGGAAAAATCACCGACCGAACCGGCGCCCCCATCAAAAACGCCACCATCGAAATCTGGCAAGTCGATGGCAACGGAGTCTATCTCCACACCGGATCAGACAACGGGGACAACCGCGACCCCAACTTCCAAGGATTCGGACAATTCGAAACCGATTCCTCCGGAACTTACAAATTCCGCACCGTAAAACCCGTCGCCTACCCCGGCCGTGCCCCTCATATCCACTTCAAAGTCAAACTCAAGGGTCAAGAAGTTCTCACCTCCCAAATCCTCGTCGCTGGCGACCCGGGCAACGCTCGTGATGGGGTCCTCCGCTCTGCTGGCAACGCCGAATCCCAAAGGCTCCTCATCGCCGCCTTCAATCCTCACAAAGATTCAAAAGCCGGCGAACTCGAAGCCAAATTCAATGTCATCCTTGGCATCACTCCCGAAGATAACCACCCTCATTAACAAAAGCAAAGTGCCCCTGCCTATTGCATCAGCATCAGGCAGGGATCTGACAATCAAAAAATAATTTACTTTCGTCGACGCGCCGCAATCAAACCAAACGCCGCCAAACCAAGCATCGATATCGGCTCTGGCACCGAGTCCTGACTAAACGAAATATTGTCGAGTCCAATGTTGTCCGAGTTACCGCCAAGGCCAGCAACATTAACTTCCAAAGTCAAAACCGATGCCGACAGGCCGCCAACATTGAAACTCAAGTGCGGACTACTCGATGATGCAACGGCGATATTTGTCTGTTGCCACAAAATTGTGCCCGAACCATTTCGAACCGTCAATCCCGGCAGGATCACAGATGCACCAAAGTTCCCCAGATCAAAACTATTCAAGACCGCATTTGCGCCGTTTGTACCCGTAAAGGTCACCGAAAACACCGGAGCACCATCCGGCTCATATTCCATGACATTGGTTAAATCACTGTAGCCGGTGCTCCACCAGTTCACATCCGTTTGACCGCCCGGCGAACCAGCATAACTCACCAAGATATCGGGAGTCGTGCCGTTGGCAATCTCGTAATGAAAAGTGCCCATGTTCGCCGAAGTAACATTGTCGCCATATCCCTGCGGTAAAGCTGACCCATTACCTAGCTGGTCAATATCAAAGGTAAAAATTGTCGCTTGCGACACCGCCGATACTGCTCCAAATGCCAAAATCAAAATTCGTTTCATTGTTTCCTCTATGCCTAAACGCATTCTCGCTCGGGAACTACACATATCATATCAGTCCTGCGTGAAATTTGCGTGAAATTCCAAAAATAGCGGATTTCCCCCATCTTCAATTCTCTGATTGTGTGATACCCCGGAGTATGCACAGCGCAGCCCGGGAACTCTTCACAAACAACCCAACGACAAGCAAACGAACAACGTAAAATAGAAACAGAGATGAACCTTGACGTCACCTACCCGCGACGAAACACCAAGCCCTGCCGAGTCGGCAATATTACAATGGGCAATGGACACCCCGTCGTCGTGCAATCCATGATCACCGAGGAAACCCGCAACATCGATGCCTGCGTCGAGCAAATCATCGCCCTCCACAAGGCCGGCTCCGAAATTGTCCGCGTCACCACCCCCACCCTCGGCGAAGCATCCTGCCTCCAAGAAATCAAAGCCAAAGTCCGCGAACAACACGAAGACGTCCCCATGACCGCCGACGTCCACCACCAAGGCACCAAAATCGCAATCGAAGCTGCCAAATACGTCGATGAAATCCGCGTCAATCCCGGCCTATTCGTATTCAAGCACCACGGAAAACGCGGCGACGACATGCGCGGAAGGGCCGAAGAAGACCTCACCTCCGTCGAAGCCCTCCGATCCCAACTCGCCTTCTCCCCCGAAGAATGGCAAACCGAAATCAGCGCAATCGAAGAAGATTTTGTCCCCGTCATCGAAGCCTGCAAAAAGTACGACCGCGCTATGCGCGTTGGCGTCAACCACGGCTCCCTCAGCGAACGAATCCTCATCACCTACGGCGACACCCCCCGCGGACTCGTCGAGTCCGCCCTCGAATACCTCCGAATCTGCGAAGCCCACGGCTACTTCAATCTCAACATCAGCGCAAAGGCAAGCCGCGTCCCCGTCATGATCGCCGCCAACCGCCTGATGGCCATGCGCCTCGATGATGAAGGCATGAACTACCCCCTCCACCTCGGCGTCACCGAAGCCGGCGACGGACAATACGCCCGCATCAAATCCACCGCCGGAATTGCCACTCTGCTCGCCGAAGGCATCGGCGACACCATCCGCGTTAGTCTTTCTGAAGACCCAATCAACGAAATCCCCGCCTGTTACGAAATCCTCCAGGCCATGAACCTCCGCAAAACCCAGGTCGAATACATCGCCTGCCCCTCATGCGGCCGCACCAAATTTGATCTGCCGTCTGTGCTCAATAAGGTTCGCGATGCCACCCGCCACCTCAAGGGCCTCGATATCGCCGTCATGGGCTGCATTGTCAACGGCCCCGGTGAAATGGCCGACGCCGATTACGGCTATGTCGGCGCCGCTGGCGGGAAAATCACGCTCTATCGCAAACGCGATGTCGTCAAATCCGGCATCCCCCAAGAAGACGGCGTCCAAGAACTCGTCAACCTCCTCAAATCCGACGGCGTCTGGTCAGACCCCGAATTAACCAAGATTTAGGCTCTGGGTGGCACTGGTCTATGACCAGGGTGCATAGCGTTACAACTGATCTACAATTTGGGTGGCACTGGTCTTCGGCCAGTGTGCATAGCGTTGCAACTGATCTACAATTTGGGTGGCACTGTTCTTTGGCCAGTGTGCATAGCGTTACAACTGATCTACAATTTGGGTGGGACTGGTCTTTGACCAGTGTATGAGGCAAAATAGTGGAGAAATGTATCCTGCGTATCCAGATAAGGCAAAAACCAGAAAATCTTATAGTACTCCGGGGCATGCCCATGAACTAACCTTCTCTACTAAAAATCGTCGCGCATACCTAACCATTCCCGAAATCGCCAATTACTTTATTCAGAACCTGAATCAAGTGAAGGAAAGTCACCAATTAGAAATCCATGCTTATGTAATCATGCCCGAGCATTGCCACCTACTTCTATGGCCCACACAAGAGCAATACGACATCTCAAAAATCATCCGCCATATCAAAGCTCCAGTAGGCAGATATGCGTTGAAAACCTTTCCACATGTGAGGGAACAAAGCCAACTGCTCCGTTCTGGCAGTAAATCTCTCTATCAATTTTGGCAACCTGGGGGTGGCTATGATCGAAATATGTGGAGCGACGATGCCATTTCGAACAGCATCGAATATATCCACAACAATCCTGTCAAACGGGGTCTCTGCGAAACTCCTGAGTCCTGGCCGTGGTCGTCGGCTTCCAATCCTATCAAATAACACGGGTCAAAGACCCGTGCCACCCACTACAATGCCCCAACCCAATCCTGGGTGGCGTTGCTTTCATCCAGTTCATAAAGCACTAGATGAAAGGGGTCGCACTTGTTTCTAATCAGTGTTAGGGGCTCCAACGTGAATATCTTGGAAGCGTATGACACTGGTTCCAACCAGTGCATGAATTGGAAAAATTAGGGTTGGGTGGCACTGGTCTTTGACCAGTGTTCCTCAGCGAATAAGAAAAGCTAGATAGTACAACCATTCAACCAATGCACCTGTAATTTCGCATCCCTCAAGTACACGGCGTCGAAGAACTCGTCAACCTCCTCAAAAATGACGGCGTCTGGTCAGAACCTGAATTCGTTAATTCCTAACATTCATCAGAATCTGCCAGTTCCCTCTGACTGCACTCAACATATAATTCCAGAGAAAGGGGACTTGGGAGCAGTAAAGACCACCTGAGGATATAGTTTTCAACAAAAAAGGCCATCAGAGTTTGACTTGCTCACAAAGTCTAGACAAAGGAAACGAACGGGTCAAAGTCGTACTCTCCTGTATCTGTATCGAGCGTTACCCACTTAAAGAACCCTTCTAAAATGTCCATGTGATATCCATCAATCTCCCCATAATATCGCATCGCCAATTCATAGTAGAATTTCTCAATATTTTTATCGGTACAAATAAGCCAAACTTGATTATTATTTCGCAGCGCAGAAATCATTCGATACATCTCCTCTTTCCTAAAGTTAGTTATGGCACCTAACAACTCGACTGTTGAATGGGTTGCAGTGAAACTACTACTTCGTTCCAACAAGCTAATTAATCGCAATCGTCGCATGTCTCCTGGTAATTTAACATCGGGGAAATTAATCGAGATAAACTCGGAGATTGACGAATAAATAGACACTGAACCCAACTTTAAGTTGGCCCACTCACGAACCAAGAATGGATGGGGGGAGATGGAGTCCAGTGATGAGTAGAATCCTTTATCAGAAGTGACTAAGTGTATGTCTTCACTTTGTGGCACTCTGTCTAGTAAGTCAAGCCAGTGCACCCCATCTCCAATGTGCCCTGAAGATGTTGAAATTGGGGGGTTTCCAATTGATGATCTAATGTGCGCTCGACTTAATAGGTCGGAGCTAACATTTTCCACTTCAGCTTTTGAAAGTAACTGTTCGATAATTCTATCTGCTGGCAATTCTCGACTCTTGGCCAGTGAAACCAACTCATCACGTAGCACTCTCTGCAGCTGCTTCATTTTACGATTATGACTAACAACATTTTCATATTCCTTCAATCCATTGCATACATTGGGCAATTTGATTTCTTGGTCAGCAATTTCAAACGATCTGATTGATTCCTTTAGCTTATTCTCGCGATTACGCTCGAATTCATCGACTAACAGCGAGTTCACGAAAAGCTTTACACCTTGCTCCGAAACCAAGTCCACTGCAATACTGATAGAGTTCAAATCATCTTTTGTGAATCCGTATAAGTCCAGAAGTACATTTGTATCTACAAAAACGTTGAGTTTATCCATATCCACCTTTCTTAATTAAGAAATTTTTATTGTAAATCTCCAAATTCTTGGTTCAAAAACTTCTTGTTAACAGATTCAAACAAGGATGTGCACCTCATCATTCTCTAATTCTACTCTACTAAAGTGCATTGACTAACGAGGCCACCGAACACTCGAAATCACCCCCGGATTCGCCCCCAAAACCCCCGACTTAATCCGATCCAGCTGACCCAAATAACTCTCCTCATCCGCCGGAGAAATCTCCAACAACACAATCCCAAACGTCCACCCCTGAGTCCCCGCCGCAAAACGAAACTCCCGATTCGCCGTCACAACCGCATCAAATTTCATATCCCGCGCCTCCCGCATCACCGTCGAAACCCCCTTCTCACTCAAACCCATCTTCCGCGAAGTCAAAACATTAAACCCACTCATCCGCTCCGCTAAAAACTCCAACCCCTCATCCGCCAACAAGACTTTCACAAACACAGTCTACTCCCCGGTACAAAACAAAATACCGGAACCGTTTGAACCCAATTTCCGGTAACAAACGCCACTAGATGCTCCCCGCCGCCCTTGCCCTGCTCGCACCTGCCGACTATTTTCAAGTCCAAACCCTCGCCAAAGATATCTTTGCCGTTGTTCGCAAAGAGCCACCTGGACTCGCCGTCGATTGCAACGTTCTCCTGATCGTCAACGAAAAAGATGTCGTCATGGTCGATGCCAATATCGGCCCCGAAAGCGCAACCGCCACCCTTGATGCCCTCGCCAAAATCACATCAAAACCTGTCAGCGCGATCATCGCCACCCACTACCACGACGACCACATGGGCGGAGTCGCAACCATCCGCGCAAGATTCCCTAACGTTGAACTCATCGCTCATGCCAGCGCCACCGAATCCATTATCAACCTCCTCAAACCCGCCCGCGAAGGAATGATCGAAGTCGCCCCCCAAATGACTACCTGGCTCAAATCCCACCTCGATAAAAACACGTCTATCGAGGGCCAACCCATTGACGACGAACAGCGCACCAGCTACGCCAGCGATATCCGTCTGGCCGAACGCTACGCCAAAGAAATGCCCGCCGTCCGCCTTCCATTCCCAACCCGAACCGTCAATGATTCACTCATCCTCAAACGCGACGATCGCGAAATCCAAATTCTCCACCTCGGTGAAGGCCACACTCCCGCCGACCTCGTTGTCTGGCTCCCCAAAGAGCGAATTGCCGCCGTCGGCGACCTCGTCTGTTACCCAATCCCCCTCGTCGGAGGCAACCAAAGCAACGTCCCTGCATGGCCCGCCACCCTCAACAAAATTAAGGGTCTCAACTTCAAAACCCTCCTCCCTGGTCATGGCCCTGTCATGACTCACACAAAATATCTCGATCAAATGAGTGTCTTCTTCTCGGCGATTACCCAGACCGTCCAGAAAGCAATCCCTCAGCACAAAGAACTCGCCGAAATCCAAGAAGAAAACGCTTTCTCTGACCAGAAAACCATTTTCTGCGGCACCTCAACCGTCCGCCCATTCTTGTTCGAGCAATACCTCCGACTCCCCTCTATTGAATCAGCATTTCGGCATTTGACCAAAGAGTCCCAAGCACGTTCAACCGAACCTATGCCATAATTCAACCGGCTCAAAAACCAAAGACAGCAGGCGTCGCAAGCAAGCGGCCATAAGAAACCAGCCCGCCGAGGAAGAATAGAGACAAACAACCAGTTTCTTCGACCACCCGCCCAAAAGCGGTTGATCAAAAACAAAGCCGGTTCCTGTCCCCTCAACCTCAAGGACAAGAGCCGGCTTTTTTCGTTTAACAAAACGAAGCACAAAAGGCAAAAATGCAAGTAGCCGTAAAACCCCAAATCCAAGCTAAGGCTAACGTGGTTGATCAGACGCAGGAGAAATACCAGCGCGCTGCCGGTGTCTTTTTCACCGAATACCGCGGCCTCAAGGTTAAGGAAATCCAATCTCTTCGAAAGCAACTTCGAGAGAAAGGCGGCGAGCTGCACGTCATCAAAAACACCCTGTTCCGAAAGGCAATAGGCGATGACGCGAACACCGTTAGCGAAGATATGACAAGCGGACCAACCGCATACGCATTCGTTTATGAAAACGAATCCGATTGCGCAAAAGTTCTCTTCGACTTCGTTAAATCGAGCAAAAAACTCGTGGTGCGCGGAGGAATTCTCGACGGAAAGGCATATTCTGCCGCCGGAATCGAATCCCTCAGCCAGCTCCCACCGCGCGAAGTCCTCATCGCCCAACTTATTGGCACGATCGTGGCTCCGCTCACCAACCTTGTCGGTGTCGTCGAAGCCCTCTACGCAGATCCAATCCGCGTAATTGGTGCTGTCGCCGATAAAGTCGCCGAAGGCTCGCCAATCGAAGCAAAAGCCCCCGAAGCTGCACCCGTAGCCGAAGTCGCTCCTGCCGTAGAAGAAGCACCCGCCGAAGCCCTAGCACAAGAATCTGAAGCCCCCGCCGAAGCAGAAACTGCCGAAGCCACGACCGCAGAAGAAACTCCTGCCGCAGAAACCCCTGCACCAGAAACGGAATAAAACAAAATGGCAAGCACAGTAGAAAAGTTGGTAGAAGATATCAGCAAAATGACCGCTCTTGAACTCAGTGAGCTCAAGACCGCCCTCGAAGACAAATTCGGCGTCACCGCCGCTGCTCCCATGATGGGCATGCCCATGATGATGGGTGGCGCACCCGCTGCAGAAGTCGAAGAAAAGACTGAATTCGATGTCGTCCTCACCGAAGCCGGCGGAAACAAGCTCGGCGTCATCAAGGTCGTCAAAGAAGCTCTTGGACTCGGCCTCAAAGAAGCGAAAGACATGGTCGACACCGCTCCTCAAAAGCTCAAAGAAGGCATTGGCAAAGACGAAGCCGATGCACTCAAAGCCAAGCTCGAAGAAGCTGGCGCAAAAGTCGAACTCAAGTAGTTCTTGCTTGAGTGCAAAAAAAAAGGCTCCCCAAACCACCTCGGTTCGGGGAGTTTTTTTACATTTTCACAATAGATTCTCATCGTTCCTTCGACAAAAGGCAGTAGGAAAATTTATCAATTGACTTCGCAGCGATCAATCCACCTTCTTCCCACGAGAAATCAACACCGCCACCAAAATGATCCCACCCTTAACAACTCCCTGCCAATAAGCCGAAACCCCCTCCGCAACCAACATCGTCGAGATCATCCCTAAAATCATCACTCCAACAACCGTCCCCCAAATCCGACCACGACCGCCAGATAACGCCGTTCCACCAATAACTACTGCCGCAATCGCTTCAAGTTCTGCAAGCTGCCCCGCATTCGAACTCGGCACCGAATTCAGCTTCGAAGAATTCACCCAAGCCGCCAATCCCACACAAACCCCCAAAATCACATAACTCCAACGCCGAATTGCTCCCACATTCACCGCCGAGTATTTCGCCGCCTTTTCATTGCTCCCCACCGCCACAAGTCGCCTGCCATAAGGAGTCATGTTTAACACAAACCCTAAAACCAAAGCCACACCAATAAACAAAAAGATCGACCAATAAATAATCATCGGTTTTCCGTTCGGCATCAAAACAAAGGGAAGCGGCACCCCCTGTGAAGTCAAATCCGCCCAGGACGGATTCTGCGAAGGTAATGTCCCCCCATTTGCAAAAGCCAAAGCCAACGACCGATAAACCAACAAACCAACCAGCGTCGCCACAAACGGCACCACCCTTCCCCATGTAATCACAACCCCTTGAATCAATCCCAACGCAGCACCGCAACCCACCATCCACAAAACTCCAACCGAAACCGGCTGGCTACCCATCCGCATCAAACCAATAACCCCGACCAAAGCCAACATACTCCCCACGCTCAGGTCAATTCCTCCACCAATAATCACCAGCGTCATCCCAACCGCGATAATCCCAATATCCGCATTCTGAGATAGCAACAACCGCCAAGTCTGAGGGTTATGAA
>JBJXDW010000099.1:0-10520 GCA_046154445.1 Fimbriimonadaceae bacterium
CGCCCAATGCCACGGATCTGGGCACGTACTGCTCACCAATCGAGGCATGGCTCCTTGCCCAAATTGCCAAGGAACTGGCGTCACAACCCGGTCACGTCGAGTCGAACTTAACATCCCCGCCGGAGCCACCGAAGACAAACGACTCAGAGTATCGGGCGGCGGCACGAGAGGCAGCGATGGCAAACAAGGTGACCTCTATGTCCGCATCAAACAAATTCCTAATCCGAAATTCAAACGCATCGGCAACGACCTAGAAACCGAAATTGAAATTGACTACGTTGACGCCGCACTTGGTGGCGAAGCAAAAGTACCAACTCTTCGATCAAGCGGCACACTCAAAATTCCACCCGGAACAAGCTCCGGGCGCACGTTCCGCCTCAAAGGACAAGGAATCAACAAAGGTGACCTCCTGGCCAAGGTCAAAATAATCATTCCTACTGAATTAAGCTCCGCCGAAAATGCTGCCCTTGAGTCTATCCGCAAATCCAGGAACGGCAAGAAAGGAGGCAAAGCCAGCGCATGAGAAACAACAAACAACCCGTCTATATGATCGGAGTCGCAGCCCAGTTGTGCGGAATACATCCCCAAACCCTACGCCAATACGAGAAACTCGGTCTGGTCATCCCTGCCCGAGTGGGGGCAAAAAACCGACTCTACAGCGAAGTCGATATTAATAGAGTGAAACAAATTCAACGACTCACTCAAGACCTTGGTGTGAACCTTGCCGGCGTAGATATCATTCTGAAACTCCTCGACGATATGGAAGACATGCGAACTGAATTCGAACAACAGTTCATCGAGTTCGCCCGTGACGCAGAATTGAGAATGACCGCAATGTCTAAGAATTCAAACGCACCGATTCGCCAAGACTCCCCCCTTGTACCGGTACCAAAAATTACAATCAAAAGGCGATTCGAATAGATCTATCTGATAACCGGCGGCAATCCGGTGTCACCGGTAATTTCATTGCGATCGTCTGATAACTTTAAGTCTTGACGGCCCAATGTAAGTGACCGCCAAACCCATTCAATCGGCCCCATCGCGTATTTCCTCAACCAAATATGAGCAAAAGTTACAATAAAGATCCAGACAACCAATACTACTCCAATTAGTCCCGCATAGTCGAGCTTTCCGAACATTCCAAACCCCCAACTATAAAAAAAAGTAGTACAAAGCACACTGGTCAATAAATATCCAGTCAATGCCATCTTTCCGACCGGTGCAAACAATCTACTCAAAATTCCTTCTGGATACTTTTCAACCAAAACAGATCCAACTGTTGCATAGCCAACTGCCATGGGTGCATTCAATCCAAACTCAATTGCCATCGACAATTTTTCGTTCTGCGTGATACCAATTCCAATACCAATTGCGATATTGACCAGTGCACCTAAAATTCCAACAATAATCAAAAACAATGTCGCTTTAGGGTGCGCAGATGGCTTTGCAAATATCCCGTTTTTTGCCATCCAGAAGCCGATCAAAAAAAGTCCACCCAATTCCAAAAAGAGAACAGGAAAAAATGACATTGTTAAGCGAACGATTGGCAACCGAAACTGCAACTGTTCGTAAAAACTACCCGACTGAAAAATTCTCATCTCATTTTGTGGCGTGAAAAATGAGCCAAATTCACCGAATGCTTCACTCGATGAACTAAAAGCTGCGACTGACCCAATCCCACAAAGGGTAGTCAGGAAAAGCATGCCCGTTGCAATGCCAATAATCACTCGATCATCAAGACCAACAAGCCACATCACAATGAAGGCAGTAAGTGAATACATAAATAAGATATCTCCAAACCAGATCAACACTATATGTATTGCACCGATTGCCATGAGAATTGCAGTACGTCTGAGATAAGTTCTTGGCCACTTCCCTGCAGCTTTCAGTTTTCCATATTGCAAAAATAACCCAGCCCCAAAAAGCAAACAAAATAAACCTCTAAACTTTCCTGAAACAAATGCAATTCGTATCCCCTCAACCCAATAATTTAATCCTGGAATTGGCAAATGCCCTCCCATCATCTCCGAAGCATCTGTCCAGCCAAATGCAAAGATGTTTGCAAGCAAGATCCCAAGTATCGCGACCCCACGTAAAACATCAAGACTTTGAATTCGGTTGCGTAAAGTTGCTACAACACTCATTCTAATAACCTGCTATTACCATTGAGTTTCAGAGGCACTCCCAAAATAAGTGGTTTGCCAATAATCCGTATGATTGCTTTATCTTGATAAACAATCCATTCTCCTTCATCAAGACCAACACCAATCTGGGATTTCCGCTGCCTCAATCCGTCTTCAAATCGCTTTTTACGGCCGCGGGCCACAAAATGCGTATCAATCAAACCTGGAAACAATCCGATCCCTGGCGCGAACTCAACTGTATCGGCTTCACTGCCTGGCCCTGCAATCATCGGATCACTCATGATCATTGATCCCGCACTCGTACCAAAGAAATTGACGCCTCGCGAAAGAGCTTCCGTAAATTCCGTTCGCAACCACTCGACACCCCATCGCTTTGGAAACAACTTTTGATCGCCTCCCGGTATCCATATTCCGCGAGTTTTCTTTAAATAATCCGAAACTGACTTCCGATCGCTTTCTTTTGGATCCGCAACCCCAATCAAAACAACGTTTTTTGCACCGTTCTCCTTCAAAAAATCAACGCTACTACTTCCCCTTTCTGGTTCAACGCGAGTCTGCGACATCACCAAGATTAACGAACTTGGTCCGCCACAATCTTGAATAAATGAATTCGCAAGCTCAGTACTGGTCGTCCCTCCACCCGCCAAATAGAGCCGACCACTTTGCGGGTCAACGACTCCCATAGTTAGCTGCGATAACGCAATTATTGCCCCGAAGACCAACTCGACCCCTGCTGCCCTTCACCCAGCCGGTCAACCAAAAACTTAAGCGCTTCGGCAACCGCCGTCTTCATTTCCGGAATCTCCGTGTTAATCTCGTGCTTCATCCCCGGGATCAAACGCATCGTGTGCTTAACATGAGCTGCCCCAAGCGCTTCATCTAACCGCTTTGCTTGCTTCACGGGAACCAACGGATCAGCCTCACCATGAATTGTAAACACTTCCGCCGAAGTCGAATCGACATAGGTAACCGGCGAAAAATTCTTGGTCATCTCACTCGTCGGATCATATTGCATTCCCGTAACTTGAAGTGATATCAACCCTGCGACGGCACTTGCAAAGTCAAACCGCAAATCCGTCGGACCAAACAGATTCAAAACAAACTGAACCTTGCTTGATTGATCGGGATACTCTGCCAATTTGGAACCCTTTGTATCTCTAAAGCCAAGTAACAAAGATAAATGTCCCCCTGCGCTTGCCCCCGCCGCTGCTATCTTGTCCGTTCGGATTCCGTACTTTTCGTGTTTTGCCCGGAAAAACCTAACTGCCGTCTGCACATCATCAAGCTGAGCCGGGTATTTGCTTTGCGGTGCCAACCGATAATCGACCGTCGCCGACGCGATTCCAACTTTTGCAAGTTCTTCGCAAAGCATCGCCATATCTTCTTTTTTGCCACCCGTCCAGCCACCGCCATGCACGACCAAGACAAACGGATCACCCTTAGAATTCCTCAGTTCTGGCGCATAAAAATCTGCTTTGACTTGCGCTCCACCAACTACGCTATATACAATGTCTTTTTCCGATCCCCCGAACGACATCGCAAGGCCAAGTACCAATGTTGAGAACATAACATCCATTCTAACGCTTTTATTCAAAAGTTGGTTGACTAATCGTGTCAAAATATCCTTCAATGTCCTCGAAATCCAATACACCGATAACAATCGGTTGGCTCGAAAAAGTTTCATTTCCGGATTGGGGCATCTCAAGACTTATCGCAAAAATCGACACTGGCGCCAAAACCAGCAGCATCCACGCTGAAAATATCACCGAACGCGAAGACGGTCAAATTGAATTCGACGTCATCACGAGAATCGGAAAGACCAACAAGATTGTGCAGATAACGTGCCCGTATAACCGAAAGACTTCTGTAAGATCGAGCTCGGGTCGAGCCCAAAATCGCTACGTAGTCCAGACCCGCATGATCCTCGGCGGAGTCGAAAAAGAAATTGAAATCACCCTCAGCTCACGCAAAAAGATGCTGAGAAGAGTCCTGATCGGTAGAACAACTCTGGCAAACTCATTCATCGTCGACGTCTCCCAAAAGCACATAGCATAAGCCAATGAAGATCGCAATTCTCAGCCGCAATCGTAACCTCTATTCAACACGTCGGCTTCGCGAAGCAGCGGTGGCGAGAGGACACGATGTCAAAGTTCTCGATACGCTGAAGTTCAGCATGCTAATCGAACAAGAGGAACCGGAACTGTTTTTCCGCGGGCGGAGGCTTTCGCATTACGATGCGATTATTCCCAGAATCGGATCGTCGGTCACACAATACGGGTGCTCTGTCGTCAATCAATTCCAGCAAATGGGTGTTTTCTGCGCTAACACGTCGAGCGCCATTCTCAACACACGCGACAAACTTCGGTGCCTCCAAATCCTATCCAAACACGATATCGGAATGGCTCCAACTAGCTTTGTTCGTGACCGTAAAGACATCCTCAACGCGATCAACCTTGTCGGTGGTGCCCCGGTCATCATCAAACTGCTCGAAGGAACCCAAGGCGTCGGCGTCATCCTCGCCGAAAATCAAAAAGTTGCGGAAGCCATTATCGAGACCCTTCACGGCGCAAAACAAAACGTTCTCGTCCAAAAATTCGTTGCCGAATCAAAGGGCAAAGATGTCAGGGCATTCGTTGTCGGAAACCGCGTCATCGCCGCCATGCGCCGCGTCGCCCAAGGTCAAGAATTCCGATCTAACATCCACCGAGGTGGCAAAGCCGAACCCGTCGAACTTGATCCAGAATATGAGCGAACCGCAATCGAAGCCGCTCGCATCCTTGGACTCCGAATTGCCGGCGTGGACATGCTCGAAAGCAAAGACGGCCCTCAAGTCATCGAGGTCAACTCATCCCCTGGTCTCGAAGGTATCGAAACCTGCACTGGGCTTGATATCGCTGGCCAAATCATCGACTACATCAGCGATCAAATCGCCTTCCCTGAACTCGACATTCGCGAAAGACTCTCCCTCTCTACGGGTTACGGAGTTGCAGAGCTTGTTGTGCCAAACACTCCCGACTTCCACCAAGTCGCTATCCGCGATTCCGGTATCAGGCAACGTGATATCATCGTGCTCACTGTAGAGCGCGGCGAAAAACTTGTATCAAATCCAAAGAGCACTTACCAATTGGAGGCCGGCGATCGCATCCTCTGTTTCGGTAATCATGAATCCATGCGCGACCTCATCCCCCAACGTCCAAAACGCAAACGCAGGAAAAAGCCAGTTGATCAACCCGAATAAACCAGCGGATTCAACTCAGTCACCGCCAAATCTCCTTCTTTGAGGCCCGGAAACCACGACGCAAGATCGTTCGCCCGATCTTGCGAATCAACCCGCCCAATCGTTGCACCATCCTCATAGTAAATAATTGTCATCACCTCTCGGACCGTTTTACTACGGTTACCCGGTGCCCCATGCAACACCCATCCCGAATGAAATGTTGCATCGCCTGCCGCCATCACATTCGGCTCCGTAACCACATAGTTCTTAGAAGCAATCAAATTCCGAATCGTCAACTCAGAATCGTCGCTAATCGGAATGTTGCCCATATATCCTTCAGAATGCGAACCGCTTGCAAAATACATTGTCCCCATCTCGGCTGTCGCATCAACCAGCGGCATCCAAAGCGTAATCGTCTTGGGAGTATCCAATGGCCAATACTGCTGATCCTGGTGCCAAGGCGTAAACCCTCCGCCAGCCTCCTTAAAAAGCGATTGATCATGATACAATCGCACGCCTCTCACGTGCATCAACTCGGCCGCAATCTTGCCAATTTTCTCGGACAATACATAGTGAGCCACCGTCTCATCATGTCGCCACAAATTAGTTGTTTGCAAGAATGCTTTGCCGTACGTATCCCGATCCGCCAGGCTCCTTCGCTCACCATTGAGTCTTGCCGAAACCTCGCGAACTGCATCGCGAAACTCCGTAATCTCACTCCCCGATAGCACGCCTCGCAAAAGTGCATGCCCGTCTCGCCCGTATCCAATAGTTGAATCAAGATTCGTCACTCTCCAATTCTATCTTGTAAATCCCACTTTTGTTGAGTGCTCCTAAAACAGCAATATCGACGTATAATAACTCAATGGCAGATCCGAATGACGTCGCCGGAACCAAAGCGCTCCGACAAGAACTCTCCAAACGCGGACTCGACACAACCCGTGCCGATATGCGCGTAACCCACGGCGTTGCATATATTCGAGGCAGTGTCGGCACAATCAAGGGTGGGCCGCAAGACGTCCGTGCAGAACTTGAAATTATCGCTAAAGTCCTCCGTTCCAAGTCAATGATAAAAGACGTCATCATCGACTGCACGATGCGTAGCTAACTCAGCTTGTCTCGCCAGTATTCAATAACCTCGCCGGCATAACTTCGCCCCCGACTCTGTTCCAACGGTTCGGGGTCGAATATCTTTTTGACCCCCCACTCTTCAGGAATATCGTCGGGTGTTTCAAGCGACACGTCAATCTTCGCAAGAGTCAGTACTGCCGCCGCCCACATTCGTGGCACATTCGTAAGGTCGTATCCCCCACCTCCACACGCCAAAGTCGGCAGGCCAGATTCTCGGACCAACTCCACCGCCCCGAGCCACTCCTGAACCGAAACCCTCAAATGCCCGAGCGGATCATTGAAATGAGCATCGCAACCCATCTGAAGCACAATCGCCTCCGGTTGAAAATGGTCCAATACACGAGGGAACACTTCCGTAAACGCCCACAACCATATATCCCCCGACGTATTGGCTTCCATCGGCAAATTCACAATTGCCCCCCCCGCCCCAGTTTCCTCAACAAAACCGGTACCCGGATAAAGCGTCTTCCCGCTTTCATGGATCGACATCGTCACAATATCAGGGTCATCAGCAAAAATCGCTTGCACCCCATCTCCGTGATGCAAATCAATATCAACATAAAGCAACTTCGAAAATCGCTTTTTCATGAGTGCTAGACTAATCGCTGGATCATCAAACACACAAAACCCACTTGCCCGATCCCGTTGCGCGTGGTGCAGTCCACCGCCAATATTAAAAGCAAGGTGATCTCCTTCGTTCAAACGATTCGCCGCCCTCACCGCACCGCCACAATAAGCCAGCGCCGCTTCATAAATCCCAGGAAACGGTGGCGTATCGACTGACCCAAACCCATAATAAAACAAATCCTCTTTGCTCGCATTACCTTCGACAATTCGCCGAACAAATGCCAAGTATTCCGCCGAATGAACGGTCAAAATATCTTGTTCTGAAGCCAAACCAGGATCAATCAGCTCAATATCCGGAACCATCGCTTTCAGCAAACTCACAGTGCGAGCAAGACGAATCGGCTTAAGTGGATGCCTCGGACCAAAATCATAACTCATCATGCGAGGATGATAAAAGAAGTTCGGCACCATCAATCAAAAGAATAGCACCTCAAAAAAAGGAGCGCCCCCGCCTAACGACGGGGGACTTATCCAGGGTTGTGCTGAGAGGGCTGGTTTAAAAGCTGTGTTTACGTTGTCCCGTGCTCGCTATCGTCTCGTAATGCTTCGCGGGCCAAGCCAAAGGCTCCGGCAACCGCAGCCAGGGTAACTGCTACTGCAACTAGGGTCATCATCATGTGAATTTAATACTTCCTCCACCCCAATGGGTGACACTATTCTTGTTCCCCATGTTTTCCGCTAAATACCACGTCCCGACTACGTCAATTACCAGGCTTTCAGCTATTTCCCGCACCCTTACTGGTCGCACACTTACTAGCAGAAAATCATACTGGTAGTACCCTTACCAGGCACTCCACTCCCAGCATTTTCGACGGGTATCCTCCTGAGCATGCTTCCTATTGCTGCCACCCTTTTCATCTACTCTCAGCCTCAAATATGGCGTTCAGGCGAACTCTCTGTCGAAGTCAACAAGGAAACAAGTTCCTGGCGGATACTCCTCCCGAACTCAAACGAAATCTACCAATCCAAAAACATTGAGTCAATCGCCTATGTTCTCCTCAAGGAAAAAGAACTCACTCTCACAGGCACCAAAGAAGGACGGACTTTCTTCACCAAGTTCACTCCAACAAGTTCCGACACACTACACATAGAAACGACCTACCTCTCCGATCGCAAAAGAAGCGCTAACCACCTTTTAGAAGAATTCATAATCCCCGAAACACTTATAAATCAAGTACAAAATCCCGGCCTTGCCCCAAATTGGAAAACTCCTTATCTCCTCTATTCTTCTGAAAAAGCCTCAATCTCTATCTGGCCCGACCTTGTCAACTGGAACCTCACAACCCCCATGCCCGCCGAGCTCTCGTCAAGTCGAATCGGTTACCAAAACGCCAATCAAACCGAAGACGGAACCTGGGAATCAAACACTTCAAGCCGCCCCGTCCCAACAAAAACTCAATTTAGTTTCTATATTCAAGGCAAGGCAACACCAACAACTAACTCCGAGATTAGATCAATCATCTGGAGTCAACAAGCCGCTCGATTCCGAGCCCAAGGATTCCCCCAACAAATCCCAATGACTATTGCGGCGGCAGCAACTTTCAAATTTGACCGGTTCCCCGCCCTTCAACTCTTCGAAGCCCCCGAATCAACTGGTCCCTTGTCGCATAAACGATGGAAAACGCTTGGTGAACCCGGATCCGAACCAGAGCAAGGTGGTGGCGGCGAGGAAGAAGAAGAACGCGGCATAGAAGACAGACTCGGAGCGATGGGCCTCCCCGACGATCAAGACGAAACCATCGTCCTCAACTCGCGAATCAACGCCATGCGCGTCGCTACCGCTATGTACAGCTGGGGCAATGCGAAGGAGCAGAACAGTTGGGAAGTCTATTCAAAACAACTCACAGCTCTGATCATCAAAGGCAGCCCCGAAAATGGCTTTTCATCCAAAATCGTTGCCGATGAGGATGGTGCCGAAACGCCCGAATCATATACGTCGGCCACGTCAAGCGATGAAGCGGCTACTGCCTTCTATGCCGTCAAACTCCTCATTGAGTTCCCAGAACATCCCCTCAAACAGCAACTCACCTACCGCATCGTAGGCGTTCTCAAGCGACTCCAAAATAACAAGCCCACTCCCGAATCATCTGCCCTAATTGCCCTTGCCGCCAGTAATGAAGCTGTGCCCGCAGAAATTAGACAACTCGCTGTCGAAAATCTCGTTCCTTTGCAAGCCACTTTCTCGATCGAAGATGAAAACAAAGACAACCCGTGGACACTCGAAACACTCTATTGGCTCCATCAGATCAACCCAACCAACTACAAAACTCCGATCAAACAACTCGTCGAGCAGCACCTAGCCAACCAATCTCTAGTCGATATTCGGCAAAACGACCAACTCGCTTCATTCGGAGCATTCCGTACATCTTCCGGTGCCATCAGTGCAGATACTGCGACGCTTGCTAGCATAATCGGCCGACTCGCCATCGCGCTTGAAGAGCCCGAATGGCTCGACCGTTCGGCCTTTGCGCTACGATCTCTCCATAATCTCTATGTAATCGCTCCCAATACAACCGTCCCGGAACTCCTCCCAGAAATCAGCATCGGAATCTCTTCCCCTGGATTCGGCAATGTCCTGCGAAACGAACCTGATCCACGCATTAACTTTGAAGGCAGTGAGGGACTCCTTAATGCCGCAACGTGGGAACTACTTCAACAAACCCATGGCGCATACATCTTCAAGACCGGCCTAGCCGTCGGAATAGATGGCCTTGCTGCCTCGCCCGATAATCAAGTCCGCAATTCACTCTTCGGCAATCCTATCCCATTCGCAAAAGCATTTCAAGAAGGTGTCAAACGTGCTTCATCTTCCGACATTACGGCCAGCAATCAACTCACTTCGTTCCCCGCGATCACTTCATTATCAATTGAGCGTCGAGGCAACGAATATTTCGCTCTCGCTAGCCCAGGCTTATCAATCAACAACTTCAACGACAAAGTATCTGGAACCTTCACGATTGGAAACCAAACTGTAAAAGCCACAAACGGAGAAGAAGGGTTTGAAGCAAAACTTAAAGACTTAACAGCACCAGAATCAGTCGCATTCAATGGCAGCGCCGGAACATTCCCGCTTTCCGCAAAATCGCTTCTTCCAGAAGGGAGTCCAATCAATTGGGCAACGACCACGTTCGACTCGTGGTACCGCACCGGCGACTACCGGTGGAGCGGATCACCTAGCATCGTCGTCAACAACAAAACGTGGCTTTCAACCGGCGATATTGGCAACGGAACCGAAGCACAGTGGATGACCGGCCTTTACTACACCCCATGGCTCAACGTGACCGGAAAGACACTCGAATTCAACGCATCAGGAACCGGCGATTGCCGAGTCATGCTAATCGACGAATACGAGCGAACAATACTCGAAACGTGGTTCCCTCAAAATAACGACAGCAAAGTGA
>JBJXDW010000100.1:0-28549 GCA_046154445.1 Fimbriimonadaceae bacterium
AACAGCTTCGTTCTCGGCGCACATGATGGATGTTGAATTGTTGGAGAAAGCGAAGGTCTAGAAATTATTCTCCGCAAAGTTGTTTGTACATTGCGATGACTTTACGGACGTAATTTTGGGTTTCGCGGTAGGGAGGCACACCGCCGTGTTTGCTAACGGCACCTGGCCCTGCGTTATAAGCGGCGAGGGCGAGGACTAAGCCTTCGAACGAGTCGCCGGTTTTATTTGTGTATTTGTCGAGATGTCCGCGAAGAAGTTTGATTGTGCCGTAAAGATTTTGCTCTGTATCGTAACTGTTACTGACTCCGAGTCCCTTTGCGGTTCCTGGCATCAGTTGACCTAGGCCTCGCGCTCCGGCGTGGCTGGTTGAGTTCGGATCAAAGTTAGATTCGCATACGACGAGCGCCATGATGAGGCGTGGATCAACGCCGTAGTGCGCGCTGTAGGCCAGGATGGTTTCGGCGATATTTTGAGCTTTGGAAACGCTGAGTTTACGATTCCGTTTTTGAATGAAGTCTGTATACGGGCCAACGAGAGCGAGGAATTCGGCTGATAGTTGCGGGCCGTCTTGGAGCGGCGATTGGGAAATTTTTGGAATCCTGCCGGGGAGCCTTATTTGGTTTCCACCTCGGCTTGCGGGAGTGGAATTTCTTGCTTTTGCCTCGGCTCGTTTTGCTTCTTCTTCGGCTTTTTTGCGTGCGGCCTCAATGAGTTGATTTTCGTAGCTCGCGATTGGACCCTCTGCAGTTGCCATGATGAGCATTGAATCGACGGGAGCGTTCTCTTGATCTC
Source organism: Fimbriimonadaceae bacterium (assembly GCA_046154445.1). Taxonomy (GTDB): domain Bacteria; phylum Armatimonadota; class Fimbriimonadia; order Fimbriimonadales; family Fimbriimonadaceae; genus UphvI-Ar2. Next base: position 793 of record JBJXDW010000100.1, read on the forward strand.
GCGAAGCCTTAATGAGAAGTCGGGCGGTGGTGTTGGAAGTTTTGAGCCAGCTGGGGGCATCTTTGGCGCTGATAAAGAGTTCGCGGTGGGAATCAGGATTTTCGAGGACGAGGAGCTGTCCACTTGAAGATTCCATGAATCCACGGATGACACCGCGGACCTCGAGAACGCGTTCGCCGACGAAAGTTTCGAGGGCAGCTGGGGACGTTGCTTGGGTGATGCCGTTTTTCTTTCGAGCGGCGAGATATTCGTTAAAAGTTTGGGCAGGAGTGGCGACTGCTAAAGAGAGAAGGGCTATGAGGGGGAGAGATTTTTTGATCATGCTTCACCCTTGGTGGACTTCTGGCGGACAGGCCGGGATTCGAACCCGGGAAGGGTTGCCCCTTACCCACTTAGCAGGCGGGCGCTTTCGTCCACTCAGCCACCTGTCCGTAGACTTCATATATTACCATGATCGGTTTAGGGGTGCCAATGGTTCAGGTGTAAGTTAGGACTGCGATTTAGAGAAAGGTGTTCAACTTATAGAAAGTCAGTTGACGGGCTGGGATTCGAACCCGGGAAGGGTTGCCCCTTACCCATTCATCAGCCAGACCATTTCGCCCTCTTCAACCTCCTTTCGGAAGATTGTATTTGAATACCATGATCGGTTTAGGGGTGCCAATGGGTCAGGGGTAACCCTAGGACGGATAGACTGTTAGGTGTGAAGAAGTCCGGTGAGGTTGTTTATGTCAAGGAGAGTACGGTTCGGAAGGTGGAGCGTGGATTTCCTTGGTTGCAGAGGAGTGATTGCCGTTGGCCGGATGGGGTTGTGCCGGGATCGGTTCTAGAAATTCGAACTCAGGAAGAGCGGGTTTTGGGGATGGGGATGGTGAACCCGAAGGCGCGTTTTCCGGTGAAAATGCTCAGCCAGACGACGCATGAGATTGATGAGAAGTTTTTTCGAGAGCGGTTGGATCGGGCCTGGGCGTATCGTGAGAGTCTAGGCTTGAACTCAAATGCAAGGCGATGGGTGCATGGCGAGGCGGATGGTTTGCCTGGGTTGATTGTGGACTGGCTGAATGGTCATGCAGTGGTTCAGGTGCGGAATTTGGGGATGGAGCGGCTGAAGCCGATTTGGTTGCCGATAGTGGTTGAACGATGCGAGAGTGTTTTTGAGAAATCGGATATGGCGGGCCGTGAGGAGGAGGGGATGGGAGATTATGTTCGGCAGTTGCATGGGGTGACTCCTGATCGAGTTGAGATTGTTGAAGATGGTGTGAAGTATTCGGTCCCGGTGAGAGATGGATTGAAGACAGGGCACTTTTTGGATCAGCGGAATTCGAAGCGGCGTTTGGCGGAATTGGTGAAACCGGGCGACAAGGTTTTGGACTGCTTTAGTTATACAGGCGGGTTTAGTTTATCGGCTGGGATGAACGGAGCGACTTGCTTTGGGGTGGATGTGAATCCAGTGGCGATGGAGGCGGCGCGAGTGAATGCGCGGATGAACGGGTTAGAAATTCCGTTTATTCAGGACAATGCGTTTGATTATCTGGTCAATTCAGCCGCGGGATTGGGGCCGTACGATTTTATCATTTTGGATCCGCCGGCGATTGCGAAGACGAAGGAGAAACGCGATTCGTTAAAGTGGGGGATTTGGACTTTGGTGCACGATGCGATTCCGGTTTTGGCACCGGGGGGTCGGCTGGTGGTTTGTGCCTGTACCGCTCAGATGTCGATTGATGCGTGTTGGGACGTCATTCAATTGGCGGCGGGGGATAGGGGGGTACGGATGGTTCTGGAAGAGGTGACTTTGCAAGACTTGGATCATCCGGCGGCGGCGCATTTTCCACAAAGTTTGTATTTGAAGTGTTTGTGGGTTCGGCGGTTGAGTTGAGCCAGTGAGTTCTTTTAAGAATCTCACTGAAAGCTGGACGAAAGTTGCTTCAATCGTTTGAGAGTGATTCTGAGTTAAGTTCAGGATGCCGAATTCTGCAGATTCTTTGGCAAAAAAATAGCCCTCAGCTTGGGAGCCAAGGGCGATTACTTTTGCTGAAACTTGTGATTATTCGGCCGATTCTTCTTCGTTAGCGGCTTCGCCGCCTTCGCCTTCACTCTCGCCATCACTTTCGCCTTCAGCTGCATCGTCGCTTTCTTCGGTTGCGCTATCAAGAGCAGCCATACCGCGGAGTTGCTTTGTTGAAGCGAGAACGGTTTGGTCGGAGTGGAGGAATTCGGTGCCTTCGCCGAGTTTGAGATCGCCGACAACTATTTTGTCGTTCGGGCCAAGTTTGGATACGTCCACGATAATTTGGTCAGGAAGATTTTTGACCATCGCTTTCATTTCGAGCTGGTTGATCGGGACGATCAACGTTGCTTGTTTCTTCGTGATGGAATCGGGGACTCCTTCGATGACGATAGGTACGGAGACCTTAACAACGTCATCTTCGTGAATTTCCATGACTGTGAGGTGGTTGACCTGTCGGGAAACGGGATCGCGTTGGACATCTTTCATGATGACGCGGGTTGCTTTACCGCCATCGATTTCGACATCGAAGATTGCGACGCCAGTGATATCGTGGAAGAGTTTGCGAGCATCAACACGGTCAGCTTGGACTTTTTGGGTTTCGCCGCCTTTTGCGATGAGGGCCATTGGGAGGACGCCATCGCGTCTGAGTCGTCGGGTGCCAGCAGAAGATGCGTCTTCGCGGGTTTTGAGTTGCAACGTAGCCATTTTGAAAATCCGTTCTGAAAGTTCGCTTGAAGGGGGTTCAATCGAACCAAAATTTCACAAGCGTTAGAAGATACCCGGGGTTGGGCGGGTTGGAGGTGGGGGACCCAGGTTAATAGGCAAGGAGACACCAGTAATTTTTGGGCCCTAGTGTCTCCTCGTTGACGTGTATTGACTATTGAATGGCGATACCGCCATCGATGGCGATGATTTGTCCGGTGATATACGAGGCTTCATCGCTTGCGAGAAAAACAACACCGGCGGCGATTTCTTGTGGTGATCCGAGACGTTTCATTACAGGAAGGCCGCTCATTGCCGCATCGGCATTTTCGCGATTGCCAGTCATGTTTTCCATCCCTTCTGTCCAAATTGGTCCGGGGGCTACGGCATTGACTCGGATTTTTTGTGGGGCGAGTTCAACGGCTGCGGTTCTCACGAGTGTGTTAATTGCGCCTTTGGTGAGGGAATAGGCTGACGCTCCTGGCATTCCGATTTCTGCAACCGTGCTACTGTTTAAGATTACCGAGCTGCCTTCGGGAAGATGCTTTGCTACTTCTTGAAGCCCAAAGTAAACGCCATTGATGTTGACGTTGATTTGGTTGGCGAGGTCTTCTGGTGTCTGTTCGGCAAGCGGGGTGAAGTTATAAATTCCCGAGTTGAGGAATGCGATGTCAATTTGACCAAAGTGTGATTTCGTTTGTTCAAAGAGTTGTGTGACGTCGTTTTTGTTGGTGACATCTGCCCGAATGAAGGTTGCTTTGCCGCCTTTTTCGGTGATTTCTTGGACGACGGCGTTGCCCTCGGCTTCTCGGCGTCCTGAGACGACGACGTTTGCGCCTTGGGCAGCGAGGGCGAGGGCGGTTGCTTTTCCGATTCCGGAAGTTGCGCCAGTGACGATTGCGGTTTTGTTTGTGAGTTCAAACATATGTATCGATACGCGTCGATACATCGATGTGTTTCGATATTTATTTGAGTAGGTCTATTTTTTGCTGTAACTGGTTGAAAAGTTTGTGGTTGACTGTGAGTCTGACAGTTCTGCCTTGAGGTTCAGCGATAAGAATTTGGGCTTCTCTTAGTTCTCCGACGTGATGTGAAAATGTGGATTGCGAAATATCAAGTTCACTGAGGACGGTGGTACAGGTAACTCCCTCCTGTCCTTCTTTTAATTTGACAATTCGAACTATTTCGAGCCTATTCGGTTCTGATAAGGCCTTCATTGCGAGGATGAATTGTTCATCGGTGAGTGACATGGCACTTGTATATACGCTGGCGCGCTAATTTAGCTTCGAGGAGTCCTAACCAACTTGATCGGGATCTACTGTCGAGTCATCTTCGAATTCTTCCTCATAAACCTCGGTTTCGTCATCTGACATTGTATCTGGAAGTAAATGACCAAAACTCTCCCGCATGTAATCCAACGCTGGCTTGTCTTCTGCGATTTGATAATCTAGCCGCTCTTTAAGAAATTGGTGCCGAGCTTCACATTTCTGAATAATTGTTGACCAATGAACTGCCCAGACTTGGTAGGAATCATTTTCAATGATGAGACCCTCTTCGCGGCCCATCTGCATAGCTTCACTATTGTAGATGGAATCTTCAAAGTCATTATTGATAAGCATGAAAACCCATCGTGTCTTGGATTTATCGAAGTCATCACTATCCGCAACTGTTCGAGCATATCGTTTAATCTGAGAGATTTCTTTCTCACCACTGGGACTCTTTGGTGCTTTCAATTCGACAACAAAGTGCTCGATGTTCCCGCCACGACCTGGAAGAGTGCGATACAAGACAAGATCAGGGATATCCCGTAGTTTCTTGGCTGCTTCAGCTTGAATCTCGAATGCTGATTCATCTAGTTCTAATAACTGTCGATGGCGAAGGAGCACTTTTTTGAGTGAGATATCATCTGCTGCCAGGTGATATTCTTCTCCAAATAGCCAAAGATTTTCAGCGAGAATACGGTGGAGTTGTGTCCTCTCTTTGAGCAGTTTCTTGCTCTCGGTCTCAAATAAGATGTGTCTGAGGCCGACTAGAAAATGTAATCGGTCGATTACAGTTTTAGCCATGTGTACAACGTTAGCGAGGGGCACATGTTGCAGAACAGAATAGAGGCTTTTATGTTGCTCTGGTTTTAACCCCAAGACTTCCTTGATTAAGAATTCTTGAACTGAGGTCTCGGTCGAAATGGCTACCCTTAGAACCTCCATCTTTTTCTTTTCTTCTGTAGAGCCCTCTTTAGCTACATTGGGAGCCAATATGTGATACTGCTCCGCCACAATGTCAAAGACTTCTCTTTCAACTCGCTCGATTTCAGTGAGAGGTTCACCTTCAAATGGATAATTGCCTGATTCCTTTAATGCAAGCACTCGTTCGCGGGCTAGAGCATGCAACCACTCTCTGTTTAGCTGTCCAATGTATCTGCGTGCAGATCGCAAAAAGCCCGTAGCGATTTCGTCTAACGGTGAGAGCTGCGAATAACCCTCAGTATTATCTGGATTGAAGTAATCACTGCGAACATAAGCCGTTATTGAGACGCCAAGACTTCTCGTATATCCTGGGTGATTCTCGACTGCGAATCCGTCGGCCGTGCAAAAGTAGACTTTGCTGATAGGTTTACCATCGCTTCCAAGGTCTCGCCATACGAATAGTTCCAGCTCCGCACTAAATGTTCTATCGTTGCTTGAAGTCGAAATCTGTTTGGTCGACCTGCCGATGATATTATCGTCTGGGTTCAAACGTTTGCCGTCTATGAAGATGGATACCGCAGGATAGGCAAGCAGATAGGAGGCGAAGCGTCTTGAAAGTTCTTGCTGAGGATCACCCAACAGAAACACAACCGCGGGATCAAGAACGTCCATTATCTCAACTTTAGTACCAAAGAAACTAGGAGATTCGATCGTGTCTTCAATCGGAGAAATGCGGTTAGGATGCGTGGAATCTATATTGAGTTTTGTCAATAAATAGCTGTCGAAGTGTTTAGAGACACTTTGCCAAGTAACTATGCTCCCTAAAGTTAATGCCTTGTAGCGCCCTCGTCCCGTCTTGCCATGAAGGAGGCGTCCATTAGTCGTCTTTTCCCTGTTTTTCTTGGCAGATGTTCCAAAACTTCCAAACGCTTCCCTGGCACTGACTTCAAATCCTGAGCCATTGTCCACAATGGAAAGAGAGTTTAGCCCGCCGAGCTCATTACGGTTAGTTGTAACATCTACCCTGGTAGCATCAGCATCAAGTGAGTTCCATATGAGCTCTTCAAGTGCGTCGGCTGGCTCACAAGATGCAGCCCCCTTAAGTACATCTGAGCCGACTTCAACGATAATATCTTCTTGTCTAGGCACTGGCAAATCCTACCCGCTAACTACTCTTTTCGCCAATTTTTTGCCAAGCGTCGAGGAACGATCTTCGGGCGGCGATGGCGCGGGTGCGGCAGTCTGGGCCTGAGATGTTGATGTGCCCCATTTTGCGGCCGGGGCGTGATTCGGCTTTTCCGTACCAGTGGAGTCGGGCGTCGGGGTGTTGGCGAAGGAGCTCGGCGCGGGCATGTTCCACCCCACCCCTTCCCCTCCCCTCAAGGGGAGGGATGGTTTGCGGACTATTCGCATTGTTTGAATCAACTGAGTGGGGCGTGATGCCCAAGATGTTGACCATGCAGGTTTCTTGACCCTGAGGAGTGGCGCAAGTGAGATGGGAGGCGAGGCGGATGTGCTGGTCGAATTGAGAGATTCCGCCCCAATCGAGGGTGTAATGGCCGGTGTTGTGAGGTCGGGGGGCGATTTCGTTGATGAGGAAGTCACCAGTTTCAAGCTCAAAAAGTTCGACACCAAAGAGTCCGTAACCTTGAACCGCCTCGACGGCGGCGATGGCGGCCGCGGAGGCATCAGTTCCGCTGGGGAAGACTTGGTCGCAGACGTGGTTGACCTGGACGGTTTCCATTGTGGGGAAGCATCCGGTTTGGGTTTGGGAGCGATAGACCATGACGGCAAGTTCCCGGTTGAAAGGAACAAATTCTTCCGCGAGCCAATTGCCTTGATCGATGAGGGGACGATGGGTTTCAAACTCTTCAGGGGTCCGGGCGTAGCGGGTGCCTTTACCATCGTATCCGCCGAATCTGGCTTTGAGAACCATGGGGAATCCTATTTTTAAAATGGCTTCGCTGTAGTCGCCTTCGAGGGCGACGGCTTTGGGGGTGGGTGCTCCGTAGGCTGCGTAGGCTTGACGCTGGAGGAGTTTGTCTTGGATGGTGGCGAGGGTTCCGAGCCCAGGGATGATGCAGGTTGGGTCGCGATCGGCGATGATGAGGGCTTGGCGGATGGTTTGGGCGGGGATGAATTCGTTTTCAAGAGTGATGTATTTGCACTGGATGATGAGGTGGGCGACTTTTTCGGGGTCGGTTAGTTCGCCTTGAAGGGATGGGGCGATTTGGCTGGACGGTGTGACTTTGCCGGGATCGAGGCTGAGACAGTGGAAATCGAGTTTTTGTGCAGCCATAATCGACATTCGGGCGAGTTGCCCTCCGCCGAGGAATCCGAGGTCGTAACTTTGATTCATTCTTGGTTCCAATCAATTTGCCAGTTTGTGGCAAGTCGGGTTTGCACGACTTGTTGGGGTCGTGCATAGATTTTGGTGGATCGTTCGATGTCGATGTCGCGAATGACGCCGATGAGTTGGGGATAGCCGTCAGTGATGCCAGATTTTGCCGCAAGTTCTTCGATTGTGGAGATGATTTTATCGAAGTTTGCGGTATCGGGTTGGGTGATGTTCATGCTGAGTTGAGCGATTTCTTGGGCTTGGAGTTCTAGACCGAGGGCGCGGACTCCGGCGAAGAGCGGATCGCCTTTTCGTCGTTGATCGCGGATATGACTGCCGATTTGTCGCAATATGTCGGCGGCACCGGGTTGATTGGGGAAATTGACATTGAGGGCGACGAGGAAATCGCGCCATCCGAGTACTGTGGCACCGAGGTGGGGATGGGCTTGATTGGGGCCGAAATCGGGGTGGAGCTCTTGGTTGAGAAGTCCTCCGAAGCCACCCTTACGAAGGTTGGGCAGGGTTTTTCCGGGAGCGGAGTGTTCGTAGAGGAAGATGGGGATTTTGTGGACCTCCGCGAGGAGTCGGGCGGTTTGATGGATGAAGTCGTTGAGAATTTCTTCACCTACCCACACCCCCCGACCCCCCTCTCCCTCCCTTGAGGGAATGTGAGGGGGGCTACTTTGCAGATTTGGTAGGGGGATAAAGGGGCAGACATCGAGGCCACCGATTCTGGGGTGGACGCCGGTGTGGCGTTGGAGATTGATAGCTGGGAGGATGATTTCTGCAAGAGTGAGGAGGGTCTGCTGGACGTTTGAAGGGGTGCCAGAGAATGCAGTAACGGTGCGGTTATGGTCGATGTCGGCTTCGGCGTAATGGACGGTGACGGGGGCGGTTTCTAAGAAATCAAATGCTTGGCGAAGGACAGTACGCTCGCGTCCCAATGACCAATTTGGGACGGTGAGGATCGGCATTGGCTTGTTAGAAACCTTGGTAGTTGTAGCCGCTGTCAATGAAAATGATTTGTCCGGTTACGCCCTTACTCAGGTCGCTACAAAGATAGACAGCGTTGAGACCGCATTCCTCTTGACCGTAAGGTCTGCGGAGTGGCGTTCGCTCTTCCATCATTTTGAGCATATCGAGAAGGCCTTTGACTCCGCGGGCGGAGATTGTATTGATTGGTCCGGGGCTGAGTGTGTTGACGCGGATTCCACGTTGACCGAGATCGACGGAAAGGTAGCGGACGCTTGATTCTAGAGCGGCTTTGGCAATCCCCATGACATTATAGTTGCCGGCGGCTCGGGTTGAGCCTATATAGGAGATTGTCAGGATGCTGGCATCGTCGACGAAGAGGTCTTCTAGGGCTTTGCAGGCAGCGACAAGTGAATAAGCGGAAATATCGACGGCGAGAGCGAATCCGGCCCGGGAGGTGTCGATGAATCGACCTTCAAGATCCTCTTTGTTAGCAAACGCAGCGCTGTGGACAAAGAAATCAATGGTGCCGAACTTGGCTTTGACTTCATCGTGAAGTTTTTGGAGGTCTTCGTCAGAAGTAAAATCGCATGTAAAAGTTTCGACTCGATCCATTCCGTCGATGAGTTTTTCGACTTTGCCCAGCATTTTCTCGTTTTGAGCACCAACCCCGACGGTTGCACCGTGGGCATGGAGGGCTTCGACGATTCCCCAGCCGATACTGTTCTGGTTAGTAACGTTTAAGACGAGTCCCTTTTTGCCTTCAAGAAGCATGAGGGTGAGAGTACCCGGTGAGTTTAGGGGGTAAGGGCAAGTCAGTAACTATATTTGACCGATTAAGAGTTTTGTTTGGTAGGGGAGATTGACGGATTGGTTTACTTGGTGCGATTGAAAAATCGACTGGACTTTCTCTACTATTGAATTGTAATCTGCGTCTGCTTTGTTTGGAGCGTAACTTCGAGAAAGGACGAGGTTGATTAATTCTTGTTTGGTGAGTGGGGTTGAGTGGGTGGTTGTTTTGAGTTCCGCTTGGCTGAAGAAGTTTAGAATTTCTTGGTCTGAACCCTCTTGCGGAGGTGGATTTTTTGGATCACGCTTCGTCATTTCGTTTAGGAGATTGCTGATCTCTTTTGCGAACGGAGATTCGGTGGTTCGTTCGTTCCAAATAAGCGCGACGAACCCGCTTGGTTTTAGCATTGATTTCCAGTGAACATTTGCCTTTGTTCGGTCGAACCAATGGAATGCTTGTGCGGCGGTGATGATGTCGATGGAATTTGGTGCGGCGACGAATGATTCTGCGTGCTGGTTTTGGATGGTGATTCTGTTCTTGGGGAGACGTTCGGAGGCGGTTGATGCCATCTCGTAGTTTGGTTCGATAAGTGTGACGTGGTGAAAGTGGTAGAGCAGAAGTTCGGTGAAGAGTCCGGTGCCAGCCCCGAGATCGTAGACATTTGCGCTTCTAGATAAGCCTGAGGATTCGATGAGTTCAGTGAGAGTTTTTTGGGGATAGATGGGCCGACCAGACGCATACGCTTGAGCTTTGCCTGTGAATCGGGAGATTGGGTTCTTCACGGGCTTGAGTTTAGCGAAAAAAAATGGCACTCCGTGTGCGGAGTGCCGATACCCTCTTCAGCATTCTTTTTTCCCTGGATGCTGAAATTGCAAGTCTCTGGCGGACTTGTCATTAATATTTTTCGGTTATGGGGCAGTCATTCTTTACAGATATTTTTCGTATCGATATTTGGAAATGAAATCGAGCTGTTCCAACGAATCGCATGTGAGGCCCGTGAGTATAGATTCCTCGCGCTTGTAGTAGATCCAATATGGGTGGGCTTGATCGTCGTTTACAAAGATGCAGTCGTTATCAGTGACGCTGGCAAGAGTGAATACCGCTGGAGCATTCAATTGTTCTGAGTACTCATATGCCCTTTCGACACGGCGAAAACATAATTTGATGTATTCGTTTTGTTCCAAGATATGTATGATGTCCATTACGACCAATTGCTTGTCACTATGCCTGCGATAGGAACCCAGAATAGTGCCTTGGTATGGTTTGCTCCAGAGTTCTTCAGCCCAAAACCCATCGTGGAGTCCATGCCAAGCTCCAGTTAGCCAAGCCAACTGATCAATCGTTGCTGGAACTGGTTTTGTATACGATTTGATAAGCGTTGCAGGCATTTGAAAGCGAGTATTGGATGCCAATTTTTAAAGTTTTGTTCCGTGGAACCTGCGAAAAAAGTCATTTCTCACGGTGTTGTCGTAGACTTGGGTCAGTCGTTTGCTGATTGCTTCCATTTGTTCGAGTTCAATTCGTCAACAGCTGTGAATCAGCTAAGGCAGAATTTTGGATGACAGTACCAGTGAGTGGGTGTGCAATACCTCAAGTTCATCGCCGAACAGGAATTTTCCAATGAGTATCGCTTCTGTTCTTTCGTAGACCATCCACGCATTGTTCCCGGGCTCTGGGCAGTGGAAGACAGCGTAATTTTCTCGAAGTTCGACAAGGTCAAAGCGGATTGGTTCGAACAGGTGGGTGTAGGCCCGAAATTTACTGTCATAGCGACGGAATTTTGAGTAGATATACTGATTTTCTTCAATGATCCAAGTTAGATCGGTATGGATAAGTCCGGTGCTGTCGTGAAGCCGGGCGGTTCCCAGGATAACATTATCTTTTGGGATGCTCCAAAATTCCTCAATCCAATTCACATTTTGCTTTGATTGCCAAACACCGGACAACCACGTGAGGGACGCTATATTGGCTTTAATTGGTACTGTCTTCACGATTGCGATAGTTTGACGTTCATATAAGTACGATTCGTACAAATTGGGGTTTCAGTCACGAAACTGAATTTGGGCATGTTAGGACTTTCATTTGATAATTTAGGTAGTCGATCATTTGATACCTTTTTAACCAGTTGATTGCATCCCGGCAGCTAGTCCGGCAATTGTTTGGAGGAGAGCTGGTTCGGTGTCGGGGGTGATTTTGCCCTCGTTTGTTGCATTGATGAGGTGAGTTTGCAGGAGATTGAGGGGGAGGGTGATGGGGTTTCTGAATTCGACCGTTTGGCGGACGACGCGAGAGTTTTGCATGAGTTCGTCGTTTTGTTTGATTCTAAGGATGATTGACTTTGTTTTTTCGAATTCGGCGACGATGCGAAGATGGAATGAGTTGGCGAGAGTTCGGTCTTTGACTAGGTCGGCGTAGAGTTCTGCGGTTGGGAGGTCGGCGCGGATGAGTTCAAGCTCTGCGTTTTCGATGACGGTAGCAAAGAATGGCCAGTTGAGGTACATGTCCTGTAAAGTTTCGAGGGAGGTGGTTTCTAGTCCGGTTCCGAGGCCGTACCAACCGGGGACGACATAGCGCGATTGAACCCAAGCGAAGTTCCATGGGATGGCGCGAAGGGCATCAAGGTTGTCGAGTTTTTTGCCTGATCGCATGACAGGACGTGATGCGATGCTGAGCTTGGCGATGTGTTCGATTGGGGTGGCGGCAATGTAGAAATCGAGGAATTGGGGGTCGTTATAGATGAGGTCTTTGTAGGTTTGTTGTGAGGTTTGGGAGATAATTTCGGCGGCGGTGCGCCATGCGGGTTTTTCGGCTCCGGGTTCGGATTGGCGGGCGGCTCCGATCAGGGCAGCGCTAAGGATTTGTTCGAGGTGACGGTGGGCAATGGGTCGCAGGCTGTAGCGAAAAGAGATGACTTCGCCTTGCTCGGTGAATCGGATGTCTCCGGCAAAGGAATTGCTGGGCTGGCTGAGGATGGCTTTGTTGGCGCGTCCGCCGCCCCGTCCGACGGTGCCTCCGCGGCCATGGAAGTATCGCAGGTGAACGTTGTGTTTTTCGGCGATGCGACTGAGATCGGATTGGGCTTTATGGAGCGACCAGTTGGCGGTGAAGTAGCCGCCGTCTTTGCTGGAGTCGCTGTAACCGAGCATAACTTCTTGGGTGTTATTTCGGCTGCTTAGGATGGATTGGTAGAGCGGGTTTGTGAAGAGGGATTCGAGGAGCGATTTGCCGAATTCGAGGTCGTCGATGGTTTCAAGAAGGGGGACGAAGTCAATTGCTGATTCGGGATTGCCTTCTTTGTAGCGGAGGAGTCCGGCGTCTTTTGCGAGGATGATGGGTTCGAGGATGTCGCTGAGGCCGTGGGTCATGCTGATGATGTAACAGGGGACTGATTCAGGGCTGTAGGTGGAGTGGGCTTTTTTGATGGTGCGGAAGATCTCTCGGATGGACTCGCACTTTTCGGTACCTTGCCAAGCGGTGTCTACCATGGGGCGAGGGTTTGCGATTTCCTTGAAGAGGAGGTCGATTTTTTCTTGTTCGGAGAGGGGTTGGTAGGTAGTGGGGGTTTGGAGGTCTCCAGAGGCGTGGAAGAGTTCGCCGATGGGGGTGAGGTGTTCTTCAGAATGTTGGCGGATGTCGAGGGGGATGATCCCGGCGGGAAATGCGCGGAGGATCCGCATGAGACGGGGGAAGTATCCGGTTTTGGCGAAGGGGGCGTTGTTGGTTTCGAGGAGTGCGGTTTCAATATTTGTGAGGTGATTGATGAGCTCGTCTGTTGGCAAATCAATGTTATGCAGAAGAAAAGTAAATGCCTGAGCGAATGGCATTCCTTCGAATTTCTGTTCTTTTGAGCGAACCAATTGGTTGTCGAGCATATGGACTTGCTCGTAGTTGAGAAGGGGGCTGGAAGCGGCTTGGCTCGATTCGTGGACGAGTCGGGTGAGAAGAGTCTTAATTGAATTTTTGAAAAGTGATTGGTGTTTTATGAGCGTTTGAACGGTTACATGAGGCGTTACGGCGGGGTTGCCGTCACGGTCGCCGCCGACCCAAGAGCGGTACGTGATGATGTTGCCGAGATCGGGTGCGACGGAATCAAAGTTGGTTTGCCATGACTGTTCAAAATCGCGCTGTATCCATGATGCGACTCGTAGTATGGTGCGATCGAAGTAGTAGAGGGCATTATCGACTTCGTCAAGGACGGTCATGCCGCCGGGTTCTTGTTCGGCGGTTTGCCAGAGAGTGGTGATGTTGCGGCGGAGATCATTTTCGACCATTTGGTCAGAATTGAGAGGGCGAGATAGGTCGACATCGTTATGAGTGTCGGAAACTTGGACGAGATTCCGGGCGATTGATTCTAGTTTATCTAAGACAACTCGGCGTCGGGCTTCGGTGGGGTGGGCGGTGAGTGTAGGGACAACATGGAGTTGTTCGATAAGGGTCCGGAGTTCTTGTTCAGAGTTCTCGGTTTTGAGTTGGGTAAGGGTTTGTGCGATGCTTTCGGGTCGGTTAGGGCGAGTGCGATTGACGCGAACGATTTCCTTTTGTTCGGCAATGTTAATGAGTTGGAAGAGTATGGTGTAGGCGCGGGCAACATGGAGGATTGTTTCGTGGTTTTTGAAGGCGGGTATTTGGGAAATTAGGTCGGCTTTTGGGTTGGTTTTGGCAAGTTTGTAGAGATCTTGGGCAGCGCGGAGTATTTCTGGACTGGTTTGGGTCGTGATGACCTCGCCGAGGATTTCATCAATGAGAGTGAGGTCGCGGGAGAGGGACTCGGAGAGATTATTGTTTTGGGGCGTGAGTCCAAGGAGAGGGGTGGGCATATTCCCTGAGGTTACCGCTACGTGGATATCATCTCACGTCTAGATACTTCCTACTTTTATGTATTCAATTTTACTTGCGTCGCCAAGTTCGCCATCTTTGTCTTCATAGCGGCATGTCATTGCATCACCGATCCGAACCATTTCGATCACTCTAAACGGATCGCTTAAATCAGAAGTGAATTTGGCGTAATTTTCCATAAGCTCTGAAAGGGTATAGATCGCAGGTTCCGTCAGGCCGGCAATTGGGTTCATTTTGGAATCAAAAGTGAAGTCATAGAGTTTGATAACGCCGTTTTCTTCGGTTAGTTGCAATTTGCCTGATGAAACAAAAGTTCCCGACTCATTCATTGAATACATTCCGTGCATGACGTTATTGAATGAGCTCTCCCATACCAATTGGGATTGCGTATGGTCGTTTGTACCAAACCAGTCACCAACAATCCACTGAAACTTTGTTGTTAAGGAGTTTGCTTCTGACAGGCGTGTTTCATCGATACTCATTGGGATTCCTCAGACCGATTCCAATGAGACGCGGAAAAAATTTCTTTGGACGGCATACTCCTTTATTATACGTAGTGCATATTAGAATCTTGAAATTATAGTGCAGATTGCTGGGAAAACCGCATCAAATGAACTGTAAAAGGGTAGTCATGCAACATTTTCGTGAATTTCTGTCTAATGTTTGAATAATTTTCGTCTAGTATTTGGGACTGTTGGACATCAGTATCGGAAATCTAGAGGCCGCGCTAAACGGAGGCCGGTAGGTATTTTCACTCTATCTTCACTTAAAAGTACAGATTGATAGGGGTTCTGGCTTAGTGCAGTTTGAATAGACCGTAGAATAAGGGGACATTATGTTGGAAATCAAGAATTTACATGCCTCAGTGGCAGAAGATGGCAAGGAGATTTTGCGCGGGATAAATTTGAGCGTGAAGCCGGGCGAGGTTCATGCGATTATGGGACCGAACGGCAGCGGAAAGAGCACACTTGCGAATATTTTGGCGGGCCGTGAAGATTATGAGGTCACCGATGGTTCGATTGAATACAAGGGTGAGGATTTGATTGAACTTGACCCCGAAGATCGAGCGCATAAGGGCGTATTTCTTGCTTTTCAGTATCCGGTTGAGATTCCGGGTGTTTCGAATACTTACTTTTTGCGCGCGGCATTGAATGCAAAGCGGGAAGCGAATGGTGAGCCGGAGATGGGTTCGATGGACTTTATGAAGTACATCCGCGAAAAGGTCAAGCAGCTTGGACTGAAGGATGAGCTTTTGACACGGAGCGTGAACGAAGGATTTAGCGGCGGGGAAAAGAAGCGGAACGAGATTTTCCAAATGGCGGTTCTTGAGCCATCGCTTTGTGTTTTGGATGAAACAGATTCGGGATTAGATATTGATGCTTTGCAAACGGTTGCGGCGGGCGTGAATGCACTTCGAAGTCCGGAGCGGGCATTTGTTGTGGTTACGCACTACCAACGCCTGTTGAACTTCATTGTTCCGGACTATGTTCACATTTTGATGAATGGCCGGATTGTGAAGAGCGGCGATAAGAGTTTGGCGTTGGAACTTGAGGATAAGGGTTACGGCTGGCTTGATGAATTGGTGGTGAGCTAAGTTGAGTAAATCGCTGGTTTATGAGAGCCAATTTGGCGATGTCTTGGGAGCGGTGAACCGCGACCAGGAGCCGGAATGGTTGGTGAGTTTACGGGATCGAGGAGCGCAGATTCATGGTGAATTGGGCGTGCCGACGACGCGGAATGAGGAGTGGAAATATACGCCACTTCGTTCGTTGGCGGGTGTGAATTGGAATCCGGGTGAGCCGGGTCCAGCGGTTTTTGGCGTTGATCCGACTTTCTATGCAGAAACGACAATTCGGGTTGTGATTGTGAATGGTCGGCTGGATCGCAATCTTTCTGAATTACCAGTTGTTCCGGGTTTGACTTTGATGTCTTTGCGTGATGCGATTTATGAGAAACCGGATGTGGCTTTGCATTTGGGGCAGATTGCAAAGATTGAGGATCACACATTTGCGGCGTTGAATTCAGCGGTGTTTGTTGATGGGATTTATCTGCATTTGGCGGTGGGCGCAGCGGTTGAGCCGGTGATTGAGATTACTCATGTGACAAGTGGCGAAGGCATGGTGATTGCGCCGCGGGTTTTGATTGTGGCGGAGGAGAATTCGACAGCGAAAATTGTTGAGCAGTATTGTTCGGACGGGTCGAGTACGAACTTGACGATTCCGGTGACGGAAGTTTATGTTGCGAAACACGCGAATGTGGAGCATGTTCGATTGCAGGATGAGTCACTTGATTCTTATCACATTGCACTTTGGGAAACTAAGCAAGCGGGAGATAGTGAATATCGTAGCTATAACGTTGCGTTTGGTGGAGCAATTGGTCGTTTGGATCAAAACATTGATTTGAATGGCGAGCATATTACGACTCGGTTAGATGGTGTGGTTGTGGCGCGGGGCGAGCAGGTTATTGATAATCATACGAAGCTTGACCATGCTTTGCCAAATTGTAATAGCTTTGAGATTTATAAGCAGATTATTGATGACAAGGCGACGGTTGTTTTTAACGGCAAGATTTTTGTTCATCAGGATGCTCAGAAAACGGACGCCAAGCAAACAAACCAGGCGTTGCTTTTATCGCCGAATGCGACGATTAACAGTAAGCCGCAGCTTGAGATTTTTGCGGATGATGTGAAGTGTACGCACGGGGCGACGGTTGGTCAAATCGAGGAGACTTTCCGGTTTTATATGCGATCGCGCGGGATTCCGAAGGCGACTGCGGATGCGATTTTGGTTTATGCGTTTGCGGCGGAGGTTTTGGAGTTGATGAGTGATGCGGTGGTTCGGGAGCGTTTGGAGCGTCGGCTTTATTCGAAGTTGGGCATCGATTTGGGCTTGATGTAAGAGGACATGCTTGCGGATGATCCAGCTATCTTGGGCTGTAAAAAATAGTATCATCCGCCATTATTCCAATCAATAATTGCGTTGGGGAAAAGTTTTTTGGCGCGTTTCCGGGATATTCCTCGCAATTTGGTGAGATCAACATCTTCGACTTGATAAAGGGAAGTCATTACATTTCTTGAAATAGTGCTCTCCGTCATGTCAACTCTGCTCAGAGTTGGTATGTTTGCTAATGCTTGAAAATAATTCTCGTCTAGCATAAGTGATCGCGCCGAAAGTGCCTGAATATTTGGGCAAGCAATGATCATTTGCCGACTCAATTCTGCATCAGAGCTATCAAAGTTGGCATGCAGACTATCGACTGACATACTTGGCTTAAAGATCGGTGTTTCCGAATAATCTACTGACTCAAAAGCGCAATCGTGGATAAAAATCATGTTTGCTCCGGAATCTAGGATTGTTTGCAGATGCGAGTGTTCGAGGTAAACGCCTTCTAGAGATATTGATTGCAAAGAAACTGTTGTTTTAATCATTTCAAACATCGAAGGATCAACTCGACTTTGCCTGAATCCTCCGCGGTCGGTACTAGGAAATAATCCAAACAGTGTGATTGAACCACTTAGTACTGCGATTGAAGGCGGTAACTGAGATGTGTAGGGTTGCCTGAGTTCTAAAAGCCGAGGCATTAGAGTTGTGTACGAAACACCAATACAGTTGTCCAGAATTACTCGAAACAAACTTTTAGGGAGCTCAGATTTTTGAGGGAGTTCTGCGGCGACTAGTGAAAGTGTAGTGATGCTTTTGAGATGAGGCAAACAGGTATCGAGGAATTCAGATGAAGTGTTTTGAAACTCGACGTCAAGAATTTTAGCAAGTAAATCGGCTCTTTTCAGGAGCTTGGGAGAGTCACCAACCACAACTAAAGAAGTGAATGGTTGAGCAGGAACCCAGCTATCCAAATCAATATCTTCGCATGTAAGGAGGTTCGTTTCTCCTTCTTCATAACGATGGCGTACTTGAATCCTGTGCTTCTTTCCAACTTCGGACAATGTGACAATGATTTCGGGATTACTCATTTTCTAAAGGCAAAGTCGGGTCGGCGGAGTTTTTGGGTGGGGTGAGGCCGAGGTGGCGGAAGGCGTGGTCGGTGGCGACGCGGCCGCGGGGGGTGCGTGCGAGGAGTCCGCACTGGAGGAGGAACGGTTCGCAGACATCTTCGATGGTGCCGGAATCTTCGCCAGTTGAGGCGGCGATGGTTTCGAGGCCGACGGGGCCGCCTTTGTACTTTTTGATAATGCTTTCGAGGACTTGGCGGTCGAGATTATCGAGGCCGAGGTTGTCGATGCCGAGGGCGTCGAGAGCGTGGTCGGCGATGGGTTCGGTGATGATGCTTTGACCATCGACTTGGGCGAAGTCGCGGATTCTTCTGAGGAGGCGGTTGGCGATGCGGGGGGTGCCTCGGGAGCGTTTGGCGATGGTTTTTCCGCCTTGTTCATCGACTTCAATGCCGAGGATGGTGGCGGAGCGGCGGACGATGTGGTTGAGGGCATCGTGGTCGTAGAAGCCGAAGTTCATGACGATACCGAAACGGTCGCGGAGGGGGCCGGTGAGGTTGCCTTGGCGAGTAGTTGCGCCAACGACGGTGAAGGGAGGGACATCGAGCCGAATACTACGGGCGGCGGGGCCTTGACCGATCATGATGTCGACTTTGCGGTCTTCCATGGCGGGGTAGAGGATTTCTTCGACTTGGCGGGAAAGGCGGTGGATTTCGTCGATGAAGAGGACGGCGTTGGGTTCGAGGTTGGTGAGGATGCCTACGAGGTCACCGGGGCGCATGATTGCGGGGCCGGATGTGACGTGGATGATTGTTTCCATTTCGGTCGCGACGATATGGGCGAGCGTGGTTTTTCCGAGTCCGGGAGGGCCGTAGAGAAGGAGGTGGTCGAGGGGTTCTTCGCGTTGTTTGGCGGCCTTGAGGAAGATGCTGAGGTTGCCTTTGACGTTTTCTTGCCCAATAAATTCAGATAGTTTGCGGGGACGAAGGGAGAGTTCGTCTTCGCCGGGGATTTGTTCGGGGGTGATGTGGTCGTTGCGGCTCATTTTTTGAGGCTCCGGAGGGCGTGGCGCAATTGTTCTTCGAGATCGTTTGAAATTTCACGCGCTTGGGCAGCGGCTTCTTCGAATTCTTGTCGGCGGTAACCGAGGGTGAGCAGGGCTTCGGCGAGTTGGTCGTCTTGGGGGGTTGATTTCATCGGCGTGACGGCGGCTCGACCCGGGATGGGAGCGATTTGCAGTTCGAGGATTTTGTCTTTGAGTTCGAGGACGATGCGTTCGGCGAGTCTCGGGCCGATTCCAGGAGTGACTGCAAGAGTTTTGGGGTTTTGGGTGATGATGGCTTCGACAGCTCCGCCTTCGGAGAGGGTACTGATGAGGGCGAGGGAGATTTTCGCACCGCAGCCTTTGACTTCGCGGAGCATTTCGAAGAGTCGGCGTTGGCGGGGGTTGCTGAATCCGTAGAGGGTGTGATCGACTTCTCGGATGACAAGGCAGGTGAAGAGATCGACGCGTTCTCCGACGATGCCGTGTTCTACGAGGACGGAGTGGGGGACATGAACTTCGTAGCCGACGCCATTACAATCAACAACGATTGGCGACGAATCGGCTTCTAGGATTTCCCCTCGGAGTCGGGCGATCATTGGGTAAATGTTAGCATATGTCTAGGTGTTTTTGGGTTTGGGTAATTGTGATGTTCAGATTAAGGAGTTCGTATGATAGACTTGGATCAGACGATTATGGATACGAAGGCAGCGGCAGCGAGTTTGGGGCGGGTTTTAGCGGACAGCTATGTTTTGCTTTTGAAGACTCAGAATGTGCATTGGCATGTAGTTGGGGGTGCGTTTGTGGGGGTTCATACATTGACTGAGCAGCAGTATAACGAGCTGTTTTTGGCGGTTGATGAGGTTGCGGAGCGGATTCGGGCTTTGGGTGCGGCGGCTCCGGGGACGATGGCGGACTACTTGAAGTTGGCGCGGTTGAAAGAAGGTTTGGGTGGGGCGGATGATGCTTCAATGGTGCGCGGATTGGTGGATGCACATGCGGAGATGAGCGATTTGCTGCGGAAGGAGATCGACATCATGGACGATTTGGATGATTATGGGAGTGAGGATTTGCTGGTTCAGCGTCTCCGGGTTCATGAAAAAGCGGCTTGGATGTTGCGGAGTATTTTGGAGCAGATTGGCGCGGTGAAGGCGGTTGCTCCGGCGAAGGTTGCGGCTCCGGCGGCTGCGAAAGTTGAAGTTGCCCCGAAAGTGGAAGTGAAGAAAGAAGCGAAACCGGCGAAGAAAGAGAAAAAGGCTAAGAAGGCGAAAGCTGAACCGGAAGTCGCAGCAAAGAAAGAGGTTCCGGTACCGGTTGCGAAGAAGGCAGAGCCGGTGGTGGCTTCGAATAATGGGAGCGGTCGGCGGAAGCTGTTTGGGGTTAAGGCAGACGGGTAGGGGCAGTCCCGTTCGGGGCAGAGCCGATTTTGATTTCATTAAAATCGGTGAGGGCTTGGCCTTGGGCCGGACGGGGCTCTCCTTTATCGAAACCCCACCCCTTCCCCTCCCCTAATATGGGAGGGATGGTCTGTAGAAAATCCCCGTTGTAATTTAATCTAACGAATGCTGGAGGAACCAGTTGCCGAGGGATTCGTTTTGGTAGGCGTTATCCCATGAGTTGTGGCCGACGCCGGGGTATTCGGTCATTTTTGCTTTTCCACCGGCGGCGTTAATGGCTTCGACGGCGGCGCGGCCCTTGGTGATCGGGACGGCGGTATCGGCGTCGCCATGGAAAGTCCAGAGGGGGATATTTTTGAGTTTGGCGGCGGCTTGGGGATCATCAATCCATCCGCAGACGGGGGCAGCGGCGGCGAATTGCCAGATGAGGGAGGTGGCGAGTTCGAACGTGCCGTTGCCGCCTTGGGAGAGTCCGGTGATGTAGCGGCGGTGGGGGTCGATTTTGTGGTTTTGGTCGGCGAATTCGAGCGTTTGGTTGATTCGGTCGATGTACTTGGGCCAGAGGAGGTCGAAGTCAGCCTTTTGGGGGCAGATGACGATGAAAGGCCAATCTGCGGCGGACATTCGGATGGCGTGACCGAGTCCGATTGCGGTTTGTTTGATGCCATCGGTGCCGGATTCTCCCCGCCCGTGCAGGAAAAGGATGGCGGGGGCGGGTGATTTGAGTTCGACTCGGGGGGTGTAGATGACGAAGTCGTTGCCATCGACGGTGTGGTTGATGAATCCGGTGGGCATGAGTTTATTATTGCACTGGAATATTGAGCAATGGTTAGAAACCAGTGCCACCGTGAGCTTCGTTTAGTTGCTGACTTCGCGGACTTGGAGGTCGAAGTCGATATGGACTTCGTAGGCTCGGGGCCAGGGAAGTTCGACAACGACATTTTGTAATGCGACGACATTATAGGTTTTATCTTTGACGTGAAAAGGGTTGGCAACCATTTGGTCAAGAAACATTTTGCGGAGTCGTTCTTCCATATCTTTTTTGACATAGGATTCGACGATGGCTACGTTTTCGTCGGTTGAGATTTCCTCGCGGTTTCCATTTTGCATTTTCTCAATCATTTTATAGGCTTCAGGGCGGACGTAACGATTGTAGAAGTAGTCGGTAACTAAACGGTGGAGTACAAATTTTCGCGCGGCGGTTTCGCGGCGGAGTCCATCGACGTTGGTGTGCAGGGCGATTAGATAGGCGTTGGCGGCGGGGATTGTGGTGCCCATTGAGTTACCAGCGGTGTTCCAGCCAGCGTAGCTGACAAGTTGCGGTCCCTGGCGTTTTGCGGTGAGGGCGTCGAAAAGTTCAGGGTCGGCGGTACCGCTCCAACCGAGATTGGTATCGGCGATGGCGATATGTTTTCCGGCGGTTATTGATGCGGAAAGGTCGCGGACGAATGTTTCGAACTGATTGGGGTCACGTTTGGGGGTATTGAGGTAGAGAATGTAGTCGGCTTTTTCGGGGTCAGTGGTGACAATTGCGCCGCTGGTTTGGATTTGATCTTGGAGGGATTCTCGGATGGGTTCGGATTCGTAGGCTGCGACTTGGTCGAGTCCGGTTGTGTCGGCGGTGCGGATAGCGACAGTGGGTTTCCAGTTGGCTTTATCAGAGATGGCGCGGCTGACGAGGCAATTGGAGATTTGGTCGATTCCCATGCAGACTTGAGTTCGACTTTGGAGTTTGAGTCGGTCGATTTCTTGGTTGAGGCTGGCGATTTCGCGAGTGTTCGGCCCGGCTTGGACGGCGTCATCTTGTCCGAGCGTGATGTGGGTGAATGCGCCGTGATAGGTCATTCTGATGAGTTCGGATTGGATGTTAACGTTTCGGGCTCTGATTAGATCGTAGCGGGTTAGTTCGGCCTTTGGAATATTGGCGGCGTAGGTGTCGGCTTTGCGTTGGGCTTCGGGGTCTTTGTAGATTCGAGCTCGCTCACGGTTGATTGCCCAGTAGTAGAGGTCTTGTCGCCAGGCGCGGTTTTCGGCAACGGCGGTAGGGGCGATTCGGGTGAGAGTGCTGAAAACGTAGAAGGGAGTTTTGTAGCTGGATTTGCGGATTTTCCAAAGTTCGCGGAGGCGATTTTTTGCGATGGTTTCAGAGGATCGGTCAGTTCGGCTAGCGATGAGCCCGCCGTATGCGATCATGTCGGCAGAGACTATTACGGCTTCGTAATCGTCGAGATTTTCTTTGGCCAGCCAGGCGATGATGGATGGGGGGGAGCCGGGCTGTTTAAATTTGCCGAGAAATGCTTTGGGTGGAGTGACGATTTGGACACCGGCGATGTCGCCGATCATGGCGGCAAAGTGGGCTACGGCGGGTCGGTCGTCTACTGGGATTAGGAGGATTTTCCGGTTGGGTAGAGATTGGTTGGGTTGTGACGGTGGGTCTTGCGCGAAAGCAAGCGTGGAGAGGAGGCAGAGGGCGAGGAGGAGAGACTTCATCTCTACTATTGATTATGGAAGAGAATGCTCAGTCTGATTCCGCACTTTTGAGGGGGTGGAGGGTCTTATTTCCTTGGATAGATGTTGAAAAGATAGCCGTTTGGGTCGCGGACGAAGACTTCGCCGGTTTGGGCGGTGAGATCGGAGTCGAGTTCGCATCCGCTTTCGACGAGGTATTCGGTCGCTCGTTCGACATCGGGGACGGTGAGGCAGAAGGCAGGAATTTGGACTTCGTCTTGGCAGAGGTAGAAGCTGATGGCCCCGTCTTTGGATTCGAGTTGTGTCCAGTCTGGGTTTTCGGATTTGATGGTGAATCCGAGGATTTGGGTGTAGAAGGTTTTTGCTTCTTCGAGATTTTTGACTCCGAGAGCGACGTCGCGTGAGATGATGAAGTCGGGTTTCATGGGGATAGTTTACGAGTTTTTTGAAGGCACTACGGTGGATTCTTAACGGAGCTCTTTATGAAACAATGTGTAGAATAGGGGTATGGCACAGAAACTATCACGGCGTTCCATTTTGGCAGGAGCGAGTACGGCTCTTGGTTCGACAATTGTCAGTTTGCCGGGTATGGCGAGTTTTGAGCGACCACTGAATGCAAAGAAACCGAAAAATATCATTTTTTGCGTCAGTGACGGAATGAGTATCAGTGTTCCGAGTATGGCGGATCAATTTATGGAATTGAGCCATGGTCAGTCAGGTATTTGGCTGGAAACGGCTCGTCGGCACGACATTGTCAAGGGGACGATGGATACACGGAGTCTGGATTCTCTTGTGACGGATTCGGCGGCGGCTTCGACGGCTTGGGGTTCTGGGAGCTTGGTTATGAATGGAGCGATTTGTACGCTTCCGGGTATTGAATTGACCCCAATTTATGATGTGTTAGGAAAAGCAGGAATGTTGCGGGGGTTAGTTACGACGGCAACGGCGACGCATGCAACACCGAGTGGATTTGCGAGTGCGGTGACGAGTCGGAACGCTCAGCCGGACATTGCGAAGCAGTATCGCGAGCGAGGAGTTGAGTTTGTGATGGGTGGTGGTCACGAGTATTTTTCGGCCGATAAACGCGCAGATAAGCTTGATCTTTATGGACTTTATGCGGAATCTGGCTATGCCGTAGCTAAGACGAAGTCGGAAATGAAAGCGGCGATGGGAGCGAAGAAGTTCTTAGGAATTTTCAATACCGGCCAGATGCCATTTACGGTTGATTACAACAATAATAAGGACATTGCGGATCGGGTGCCGACACTTTCGGAGATGTCGACCTTTGCGATCGAGCATTTGAAGAAAGGCTCGAAGGGGTTTGTTTTGCAGATTGAGGGCGCGCGGATTGACCACGGTGCGCATGCAAATGACTTTGCTGCTCTGCTCTATGATCAGCTTGAGTTTGAAAAAGCGGTGAAGGTTGCACTGGATTTTGCGGCGAAGGATGGTGAGACGCTGGTTGTGATTACGACCGACCACGGGAATGCGAATCCGGGATTGACGGGCAATTCCAATTACGGCGAGAACAACGGTTTGATGATGCTCCATGGCATGAAGTCAAGTTATGAGGCGATGGATGTTCAGCTTAAGGCGATCAAGTCGGCAGCCGATGTTCAAGACTTGATGCTTGAGAAACTGAGTTTAAAATTCACGACTAATCAGGCGGAATGGGTTTTGAATGCTTATAGTAAGAGCTCGCACATGTTTGAACTCGGCAATGGCAATTATGGTAGCCCGACATCAATGCTTGCGATGGCGATTGGTGCGCACAACGGGATTGGATTTACGAGTGATGGTCATACGAGCGACTGGGTTGAGGTGTTGAGTTACGGTCCTGGATCAGAGCTTTTTGCCGGGCCGATTCGCAACCACACAGTTTTTGATAAATTGATGAGTTTGAAGGACATCAAATTTAGCAATCCGAAATTGACTCTGGAAGAAGCGAAGAAAGCTCAGGCGAAACTTGGAGTTTCTGAGGAAGAAGAGCATGAAACTGCTCACTGGATTTAGTTTTTGATTTTTGCGGCCCAAAGGATTCCGCCGGTGAGATGCTGGCGGAATTCGGGTTCGGCGTAAGTTTCTTTGGTGTGTCCCATTCCGGTGTACCAGGATCGGCCTTTTTCTATGGTTTGGCACCAGACGATGGGGTGGTTTTCGCCCATCGTGTGGTTCTGATAGGTCGTGGTGTCGAGTTTTGCGAGGATTGTGGCGGTTGAGGGGGGTAGCGCTTTGTAGTCGTACCACTCATCGGTTCTTGACCATTTGGTTGGGAGACTTCTTGTCGATGGGTGTTTCGAGTTGATGATCGTGACAGTTGCTTGTTGGATTGCGGGATGGGATTTGAACCATGCACCAACGAGTTGGCCGTAGAAAGGCCATTCATATTCGGTGTCGGCGGCGGCGTGGATGCCGATGAAGCCGCCACCTTGTTTGATGTAAGTTTCGAGTGCCTTTTCTTGGGGTTCTTCGAGGATGTTTCCGGTTGTGTTGAGGAAAATGACGGCTTTGTAGGTTTTGAGGTTTTTTGAGGTGAATGCGTTGGTGTCTTCGGTAGCGGAGATGGTGAAGTGGCTTTCTTTGCCGAGTTGCTGGATGGTTTCGATGCCGGTTTGGATGGAATCGTGCCGGAATCCGGCGGTTTTGCTGAAGACGAGAATATTATTTGTGGGTTGGTTTATGGCAAGGAGGGTGGCGAAGAACATGGTGTAATTGTGGCACTTTCGAATGGAGGTTTTTTTACGTTTCAGATCCTTACTTTCGACAGGATGACGACTCACCAAGACACCTAGTCATTAGTTGATCGGTATTGAACGGCTTCGGCGAGGTGGGGGCGGGTGATTTGGGTTTGGTTATCGAGGTCGGCGATTGTTTGGGCGACTTTGAGGAGCCTATCGAAAACGCGGGCGGAGAGGTTGAGCTTGTGGGCGGCGGACTGCATGAAGGCTTTGCATTCATCATCCATTTGGATGAGTTCTTTGAGCTCTCGGGGGGACATTTTGGCGTTGGTTTTACCTTGTCCGAGGCGTTCTGACTGGCGATTGCGGGCGAGGAGAACGCGCTCGCGGATTTGGGATGACGGCGTGCCGGAGGGGACGGCAGTGAGTTCTTCGGGTTTGAGGCGGGGGACGTTGACGTGGAGGTCGATGCGGTCGAGGAGAGGGCCAGAGATTTTAGCGCCGTATTTGAGGCATTGGGCGGCGCCGATGCAGTTGGCTTCGGGGTAGCCCTTGAATCCGCACGGACAGGGGTTCATGGCACCGACGAGCATTGCGGCGGCGGGGAAGGTGAGGGTGGATTGGACGCGGGCGACGGTTACGACATTGTCTTCGAGAGGTTGCCGAAGAGCTTCGAGGACGTCACGGCCGAATTCAGGCATTTCATCGAGGAAGAGGACTCCGTGATGGGCGAGTGAGATCTCGCCAGGTTTGGGTGTTTTGCCACCGCCGACGATTGCGGCGTAGCTGGTGGTGTGGTGGGGGGATCGGAATGGGCGTTTCCAGACGAGACCGCTTTTGTCGGGGAGCTCGCCGGATGAGCTGTAGATGCGGGTGACTTCGATGGCTTCTTCGAGATTGAGAGGGGGAAGGATTGTAGGGAGGCGTCGGGCGAGCATGGTTTTGCCGGAACCGGGAGGTCCGGTCATGAGGACGTTGTGTGCTCCGGCGGCGGCGACTTCGAGGGCGCGAATAGCTTGGGCTTGGCCCTTGACGTCGTTGAAGTCGATTGGCCAATTTTCATCTTTACCGTTTGGTTGAAGTTGAAGTTTATGGGGTTGGTAGTGAATGGAGCCGTTGAGGAGTTCGACGACTTCGAGGAGAGACCGGAGGCCATAGACTTCGAGTTCGGGGATGATGGCTGCTTCAGCGGCGTTGGATTCGGGGAGGATAAGGCGTTTAAAACCTTGTTGATGGGCCATGATGGCGATGTTGACGGCACCATCAATGCGTCGGATTTCGCCATCGAGGCCGAGTTCTCCGACGATGAGAGTTTCTTGTAGGGATTGGCTGGCGACTTGTCCGGAGACGGCGAGAACAGAGATCGCGATGGGGAGA
The DNA here is from genome assembly GCA_046154445.1 of Fimbriimonadaceae bacterium. GTDB lineage: Bacteria > Armatimonadota > Fimbriimonadia > Fimbriimonadales > Fimbriimonadaceae > UphvI-Ar2. The sequence goes on from JBJXDW010000100.1 coordinate 27,534, forward strand.
TCAAATCCGGGGCCTTCTTTGCGGACGTCGCCGGGGGCGAGATTACAGACGAGGAGTCCGTTAGGGAATGTGAGGCCGGAATTTCGGATGGCGGAGGCGACTCGCTCTTGGGATTCTTGGACGGCTTTGTCTGGGAGTCCGACGAGGAAAAATTTTGCCATGCCGCCGCGGAGATCGACTTCGACAACTATTGGGAGGGCATCTATCCCGTTGAGGGTAGCGGCGTGGGCCTGGGCGACCATATTGTTTTAGGTTACCCAGGCCGGGGTCGTGTTTACTTTTGTTTGCGTTTTCGCGCGGCGGCGAGGGCTGCGAGTCCGAGGATTGTTAGGGTTGCAGGTTCGGGAACCGCGCTTGTCGAATAGTTGATTTCATCGAACATGACTCCGACGGCTCCAACTGTTGGCGATCCACCCGCCCGAAATAGGAGGCGGTCGTAGCTGATAACGCCTTCTGACGAGTCGATGAAATAGTCTTCCCAACCGATTCCGGTGTAGACGGCGACATCGTTGATGTAGACATTGAATTCATCATTGAGTGTGCCTGAATTGAATGTGACATCGAATCCGAGTTTGTTGACGGCTCCAGCATTGATATTTGATGCGAGGACGGTGTTGACGAAGCCAGTTCCGTCGTAATCGAAGACATCGATTTGCCAGCCGGTGTCAATTCCACCGACGTTTGACATTCTGAGCCAGGTTCCGCGTTGGCCGGTGCCGTTATCCATGCTGACAACGATTCCCTCGCCAGCTTTTCCACCTGCGACTCCGCTCCAGAGCCAGTCTGCCTGGAAGAACTTGTTCGTTTCGAGTGATCCAGCTTTTTGGCTTAGGGCTGGGGTGTATGGTTGGTCTCCGAAAGAGCCCGATGCTACGTTATTGCTCATTCTCCAGCTTTGATTACCGCTGATTGCATTTGCGGTTTGGACGGTTTGATCCCAAGCTGGGTTTGTAGTTTGCCAGCCGTCATAGCCGTTCGCAATTGCTCCGGTTGGGTAGGTTTCGAAGTTGATAGAA
>JBJXDW010000101.1:0-38146 GCA_046154445.1 Fimbriimonadaceae bacterium
TGTAATCGAGCTGAATTAAAAGTTGAGCAGGTTCGCCCATTCAAGATGGATGTTGGGGCGCGGGTTTATGTTCGGTGGAGAGGCGGTGAGACGTATTATCCCGGACGCGTTGGGTTGATTGATGGAAGTGCGATCTCGGTTGATTATGATGATGGGGATCAGGAGTGGTGCTCAGTGAGTGCGATGCGGTTTCATCGGGACGATCTATAGGGAGGAAAGCTTTAGTATTTTTTTGTTAGGAATTGGGAGAGGTTGGCGGATCGCCAGTCCGAGTTCTTTTGTTTTGAATAAGTTCGGTCGATGAGTACTTTTCTCGTTTCAGATGTGACGGATGGATTGTTTTGCCATTCGACGCGGGCATCGGCGCTGAGGGTGGCGATATATTGAAGGTCAGGGGATTTCATGGCGAGGTTGGTTCGAGTGATGATGGCTTCAGGGTTTGCAAAGTTCATGATGGCAATCACAGCAAAACCGGCGGTGAGGGCACCAAATCCGAATTTTTTGGGGTTGTTAGTAGTGACAGTTGGGATGAGCCAGGCGAATGCAATGGCTATCCAGACCATGAAGACAGAAGTGTAGAGCCGAAGTTCGGTGAGGCCGAACGTGGAGGTATAGACAGCCATACGGAGAGCGGCCGAACCAATGACGAAGAAGACGAGGGTGATGAGAGAGCGGATGAGCCACTTGTTAGTTTTTGTTAGTGAATTTTGAATTTTGTCGAGCCAGAGAATGGTGATGAGGGCGAGGGCGGCGACCCAGACAAGCTGGAAGAAACCGGAGCGGGCGTATTCGGCGGCGGTGAGACCGGTTGTGGTTGCAATGGTTTTTGTGCCGCCAAAGAGGGATTGAAATTGAGTCGCGATAAACGTAGCGAAGAGAGTGACCAGAGATCCAAGGATAACGGTGATTTCGATGTTTCCGAGGTTAAAAGTTGGTTTGAAAAGGATTGAACTGGGGAATTGTTGGGGGCCAATGAATTCGTTGACAATTGGGGGCTTCTTGTCGTCGGCTTGGATGAAATAGTGGTGAAAAATCCCGGCGACGAATATTGTTATTGGTGCGGCTATGGTTAGGAAATTGATCGGATGGGAGAGATCGAATTGGAGGGAGGCGACCGAATCAACGTGGCTCTTAAACATAGCATCGGCGCTATAAAAAAGTCCGCCAAATACGAAGAGAAGCGGTGTGGCAACAGTTGCACCGACAATGATTGAAGATGTTGTTTTGGAGTGGTTGGAGTTTTTTGATCGGTTCGAGTGCGTGATGTTGCCGAGTTGGTATGCCCATGGAAGGGTTTGGCAGAGGTTGGCTATCGGTTGGAAAATAAGAGCGGGAAGTGATGCTTTCGCTTTTTCGGCATCTCGGGCTAAGTAAAGACTTCCACCGAGTGCGATGACTAAAGCGCCAAAGTTAGCGATTTTGAGTCCGGCAGCATCGTGGAAGCCGAACATGAGGGCGAAGAATCCGGCGGTCATGAGGAGGGCAAGACTTAATTTTGTTAGTTTGAATTGAGATTTTCGGTTCAGGATAAGAATTGCAATCGTAAGGAGGGAGCCAATGAGGGCGACATTCATGCCGAGGTCGGCTTGATAGAAGAGGGTTCCGGCGACGAGGCCGAAAATGATTGCGAAGAAAAGTAGGCTTTTGGGTGCGAGGTGACTGACCATGACCGTTGCTTGGTTGCAACGTTGGTTACTGTTTTGTTAGTTCCTTGGGTAGGACTTAGATGGGCCAGTACTTATAGCTTATAGCTTAGTCACCGAAGAATACTGAAGATCGCTCTCCGAGTTGGGGAGCGATCTTATCGGGTTCTATTTGAGGACTTCGACGGAATTCATGGTGCCGTCGAGGTTGAGGTCGTAGACGAGGGGGACGCCGGTGGCGAGTTCTTTAGCGAGGATTTCGTCGGGGGTGAGATTTTCGAGGGCCATGACAATGCTTCGATTGCTGTTGCCGTGGGCAACGACGAGGACATTTTTGCCTTGTTTGATGTCACCGAGGATGGCGCGCTCAAAGAAGGGGAGGGTTCGGGCACGGGTGTCTTTGAGCGATTCGCCGTTTGGGGGAGCGACGTCGTATGATCGGCGCCAGATATGGACTTGTTCTTCGCCGTATTTTTCGCGCATGTCGTCTTTGTTGAGGCCGCTGAGGTCGCCGTAGTCACGCTCATTGAGAGCTTGGTCGCGGATGACAGGAACGTAGGGTTTGCCGCTTGATTCGAGGATGTTGGCGAGGGTTTCTTGGGCGCGTCGGAGGGCGGATGTGTAGGCAACATCAACTTGGAAGGGGAAAATGAGTTGGCCGGCGCGTTGGGCTTCTTCGATTCCGAGGGCAGTGAGAGGGACATCGACCCATCCGGTGAATCGGTTTTCGAGGTTCCAGAGGGATTGACCGTGTCGGACAAGGATGAGTTGCGGCATTGGCTAAGGTTACCTTTGCGCATGTGCAGTTTTAGGGAATCGGTCGTATAATAGGAGTGTGAGTGCAGAGGAAGCGCAGGAATTATTAAAGCGGATCACATTTGAAGCTGATAAATGTGGGGGCCGTCCTTGTATTCGTGGTATGCGAATTCGGGTATCGGATGTTCTGGAGCTTTTGGCTACTGGCATGAGTCAAGAAAAAATTCTGGAAGAGCATCCTGATTTAGAAGTTGAAGATTTATTTGCGTGTTTGCTTTATGCATCTCAACAGACAAATCATGCGGTTATTACCGCATGAGAATTGTATTGGATGCCCACTTTTCTCCCGCAATCGCGAGCTGGATTACTGCGAGAGAAGAATTTGACGCAGTTGCAATAGCCCTGCGTGATATTGGACTCCGGGATGCCTCTGATAAGGAAATATTTCATAGACTCTCCAATCCTTCTGATGTTGTGATGTCAAAAGACGTGGATTTCTTTGAATTAGTTGGTCAACTTTCTGCGCCGCCAAAAGTTATATGGCTTCGGTGCGGGAACCGGTGTAATGATGACTTAAAAGTTGTTTTGCTCAACACTCTTCCGAAAGCAATTGATCGTTTGCTGAATGGAGATTCAGTCGTCGAGATTAAGTTATAGAGTGCCAAAGAGGCGGTCGCCGTAGTCGCCGAGGCCGGGGAGGATGTATTTTTTGTCGCTGAGTTCGCGGTCGAGGGCGGCGACATAGATGGGGACATCGGGGTGATCTTCCTTCATTTTATCTGCACCTTCCGGAGCAGCGACAACGCTGACGAGGATAACGGAGTGGGGGTTTTCGGCTTTGACAAGTTTGATTGCTTGGCTGGCGGAGCCGCCGGTAGCAAGCATTGGGTCGACAACGATGGCGACTTTGTCTTCTAAGTTAGGGAGCTTGCAGTAGTACGAGCTGGCTTTGGCGGTTTTTTCGTCACGTTCTAAACCAACGTAGCCGACGGCAACATCAGGGAAGAGTTCAAGGAATGGCTCGAGCATGGAGAGTCCGGCTCGGAGGATTGGGATGACGGCGAGGGGTGCGCCGAGTTTGATGGCGTGAGTTTCTTCGAGTGGAGTTTCGACTTTTATGCTGGCGATTGGAAGAGTTTGGGTGCTTTCGAGTGCAAGGATGGTGCTGAGGATTTTTGCGGATCGGCGGAAGGTTTGGGGATCGGTGGTTTTATCACGAAGATTGGCGAGGAGGTGGGCGGCAAGTGGATGAGTCGAAACGTGCACCGACATAGTTCAGAATGCTACTTGAAAACTGAGTGCGGGGTATTGTTGGAGTGCCCATGAAGAAGCCTCTCGCAATTATTTTGGCCGCCGGACAAGGAACCCGGATGAAGAGCGATTTGCCTAAAGTGTTGCATCCGGTTTGCGGAATTTCTTTGGTGGGTTGGGTTCTGCGGAGTTTAGGGGAGGCGGGGATTGATGATATTTGTGTTGTGGTTGGTCATCGGGCGGATTTGGTTCAGGAAGCCCTTGGTGATGATGTTAGTTTTGCGGTTCAGTCGGAGCAGTTGGGGACGGCTCATGCTGTGATGTGCGCTGGTGATGCTTTGGCGGGCGCAAGTGGATCGGTGCTGATTCTAGCGGGTGATGTTCCGATGTTGAGTTCGGCAACCATGCGTTCGCTGGTTGAACTTCGAGAACGGGAATCAGCGGATTTGGCGATGGCGACGTTTCGGCTGGAAAATCCGACGGGGTATGGACGGATTGTTCGAAATGATTCGGGGGCAGTGGTTGAGATTGTTGAGCAGAAAGATGCTTCGGACGAACAGAAACTTATAACTGAGGTTAATCCGGCAGTTTATTGCTTTGATGCGGCGAAATTGCGGGAATTATTGCCACGGGTTGGGAAAGAGAATGCTCAGGGCGAATATTATTTGCCAGATTTGGTGAAGCTCATTGTCGCTGAAGGCGGATCGATTTTGGCGGTTGAAAGTCGTGATGCAGACGAATTTTTGGGGATCAATGATCGGTGGCAGTTAGCGGAGGCGAATGATATCATGCGGCGCAAGATTTTGCGGAAGCATGGCGAGGCGGGAGTTTCTTTGCTTGATATCAATTCGATCACGATTGGGCCGGATGTTGAGATTGGGCGCGATGCGGTGATTCATCCGAATACGGTGATAGATGGTGTGACTCAGATTGGGAGTGGTTGCGCGATCGGTCCGAATAGTTGGATAAAGGATTCAATGATTGGGGAGCGTTGCCGGGTGTTTATGAGCCACTTAGATGGGGCAATGATGGAGGATGGGAGTCGTTGCGGTCCGTTCTCGAATTTGCGACCAGATGCAGTTTTGCGGCAAGAGGTTAAAATCGGCAATTTTGTTGAGATTAAGAATTCTGAGATTGGCAGTGGGACGAGTATTAGCCACTTGACTTATATTGGTGATGCGAAGGTTGGGGAAAGATCAAATATTGGGGCGGGGGTAATTACGTGTAATTATGATGGTTTCAACAAGTTTTGCACAGAGATTGGTGATGAATGTTTTGTAGGATCGAATTCTACGCTCGTTGCACCGGTTAAGATGGAGGATGGATCGTTTGTTGCGGCGGGCAGCGTGATTACACGTGATGTTCCTTCCGGCGCAATGGCGGTTGGTCGAGGGCGGCAGGAGAACAAGGAACAGTGGTACACAGCATGGCGAGAGCGGAAGATATCGGAGAAAAAGTGAGCAGTGATTTGAGCGGTTTGAAGCTCTTTGCGGGCAATGCTCACAAAGAGTTAGGGCAGAAGGTTGCAGATTACTTGGGCGTGCGATTAGGTGGATTGACTTCGACGAAGTTTAGCGATGGGGAAATTCGCTTGATGGTTGAAGAAAGTGCTCGTGGGAATGACGTTTTTATCATCCAACCGACTTGTGCCCCGGTGAATGACTCGTTGATGGAGTTGTTGATCATGCTGGATGCGTTTCGACGAGCGAGTGCCCGTCGTTTGACGGTTGTGATGCCGTATTACGGTTATGCGCGGCAGGATAAGAAAGTCAAACCACGTGAGCCAATCACCGCGCGACTTGTCGCCGATTTGATTGTGACGAGTGGGGCGCATCGGGTGGTTGCAGTTGACTTGCATGCCGAGCAGATTCAAGGGTTTTTTGATGTTCCGGTTGACCACCTTTACGGCGGGCCGATTTTGGGTCGGTTTTTCCAAGATGAGGGGATGGTGGAGCAGGACGACATTATTGTTGTTAGTCCGGACGTTGCGGGAGTTCCTCGGGCGAGAAGTTTGGCGGAAATGCTGAAGGCGCCGATTGCGATTATTGCGAAACGGCGACCGGAGCCGAATAAGGTTGATATCGTTGAGATAATTGGTGACGTTGATGGGAAGCGTTGCATTATGATCGACGACATGATTGATACGGGCGGCTCAATCATCATGGGGGCGGAATCTCTTATGAAGCGAGGAGCGACTGAAGTAATGTGTTGCTGCTCTCATGCAGTGTTCAGTGGGAACGCGGCGCAGCGGCTCCAGGATAGTGTTGTGAGTCGGGTGGTGACGATGGACACAGTGCCGCTTGGGGCGGAGAAACAGTTTCCAAAGTTAACGATTTTGCCGAGCGCGCCTTTATTGGGTGAGGCGATTCGGCGGATTCACTTGAATGAGTCGATCAGCAGCTTGTTTAATGACTGGCGATAAGGCACTCGATTGTTTTGACTGAATCGACCAGTAATCAAGTTTTGATGGAATGGAGTGTTGCGGTTTCGCCTGAATTGCAGGCGAAGCGGATTCCCGTGTTGATTGCCCTGGTTGTCAGTGTTTTTTTTGGTCACTATTTGATTGGGTGGATTGGTGCGGTGGTTGGGGGATTGGCGATCTTTGCCAGTACGGCGGAGATTTGGTTGCCCGCAAAATTTAAGATCACAGAATTGGATGCAAGTTCGCGAATTGGTTTGAGTCAATCGGTGATTCGTTGGGAGAATGTTGTTCGTCTGATTGATACGGAAAATGGCGTTAGGCTCTCTCCTTTGGCAAAAAGTTCGCGTTTAGACGCCTTTCGGGGAGTTTATCTGCGGTTTAGTGGCAACCGGGACGCAGTATTGGGCAAAATAGCCGAACTTGCAAAAATAAATGGAAGCAGCGTGGACGGAGAAGCTGACGCCTGAAGAAGAGGAGTTCTTGATTAGGTCGTTGGTATATGAGGTGAAGCGTCGGGGTTTAGAGACTCCGATGGTCTTTGCGATTGAGATGCACAAGCCTTTGGCGGGCTTGGCAGAAACGTCGGCAATTGTTTTAACTCCATTTCTTGCACCTTTTATAGGGATAACAAACGTCCAGGGTTACGGTCGATTGTTTAGCAGTCGTCAATCGATTGAGAAGATTTTGCTTGCGCTCGAGGATCCGACGGAAGCGGTGAAGCCGGTTCGTCCGAAATCTTTGACGGAAGAAGGGAACGATGGAAACGCAATGAAGAGTAATGATAGCGAGGTGACGACTGGTGTTTAACTGGTTAGAAGGGCAACAGTACTTAGATACGGGCTTCGTGGGAGTTTTTGCGACTCTGATGGTAGTTGCGTCGATTCTGTTCAACATTATGCGGGCAAACAAGGGGGCGAAGAACCTGTTTATTCGCCGCATTGCGGGGTTGAACGCGATTGATGATGCGATTGGTCGGGCGACTGAAATGGGACGTCCGGTTTTGATGGTTCCTGGGATTGGTCCTTTGGATGCTATTTCTGTTCAGGCAGTGAACATATTTGCCCAGATTACGAAGTCTGCGGCTCAGTTTTCGACTCCGGTTCGACTTTGCTGTGCGAGTGCGGCGGTTTATGCTTATGCGCAGGAGGTCATTCGTGATGTTTATACCGAGCAGGGTATGAACGATCGGTTTATGCCAGAGACGGTTCAGTTTGTGAGTGATCAGCAATTTGCTTTTGCAGCGGGGGTGAGTGGGATGATTCACCGCGAAAAGGTTGCGGCAACATTCTTGCTCGGTCAGTTCTTTGCCGAGTCGTTGATTTTTGCGGAGACATCCAACGCGGTTGGGGCAATTCAGGTTGCGGGTTCGACACAGTCGACTCAGACGCCGTTCTTTATTGCGGCTTGCGACTATGTTTTGATTGGTGACGAATTTTATGCGGCATCGGCTTATATGACCCGCGATCCAGTCTTAGTTGGTTCTTTGGTTGGTCAAGATTGGGCAAAGATTTTTGTTGCGGGTGCGATTATGCTAGGAACGATTGGATTTTCGGCAGAAATGACTCAGCAAACTGACACACACCGGGATGGAAACAAGATGGTTCCGGTATCGGAATCAAGCGAGGGTAAGCGAACAACGGAAAAGAAGAAAGCCGCAGATACGGCAATATCCAGGATTTTCAAGCCTTACATACCTGAAGAAATGACTAAAGACAAGTTTAAACGTGAGAAAAAGCCTGTGCCTGAGGGAACTGAGGGAGGAGGCGAATAGTGAATCTATATCCATCACTGTTTGCGCAAGTTGTGGAAGAGAGTTTTTGGAAGAGAATTCCAGGGCCATCTCTTTATGGCTTTTTGGTTCTTGGGTTAGTTTTGGGTGGTTTGCTTTGCGTTGTACTTTCTCGTGTTCCTTCAAATATGCGCAGATGGGTCATTGTGAGCTTCACATTTTTGGCAGGCTTGCCTTATGTTGCAGCTTATCTTTGGCCGACTCCAGTAGCCGCAGATTTTGAATCTGAACTCCCCCGAAACAGCGTTGAGAAAGTAGGATTTTTTCTGAACCAGGCGATGGATCCGGTTGGAAATATAACGAACATTATTCAAGGGTTTCTTCTTGGTGTTGGTTTTTATTCACTTGTTCGGATTCACCTCACCAAGGTTAAACGTAAGCAGGAGAACTGGGGATTTAGCATTGTTTTGTTAAGTTGCTTTGTTTTGATGGCGGTTGTTGGCCTTTGGGATTGGCAGATGCGCACTTTTGTTGATAAAACAGGCGCGCTGAATGTTCGAGACAATTGGACGGCTGTGAATTACATTCAGGACTTTTTGTTCGAGGGGATTTACCAGCAAATGGATTCTGCAATGTTCTCAATGATTGCATTCTTCATTTTGTCGGCAGCTTATCGAGCGTTTAGAGTTCGGAGTGTTGAAGCAACGGTAATGATGGCGTCAGCTCTCATTTTGATGCTTAATTTGATGGGCGCCTTGACATTTGCTCAGGGCAATGCCGTTGAGGGTCTCGCGGCGAATTCGAATAATTTGTTCTTGATGAATTTGAAGATCAATGTGTTTGCAGATTGGCTTCGTTCTACAATGCAAATACCGGCAATCCGAGCCATTGACTTTGGTGTTGGATTGGGTGCTTTGGCAATGGGCTTGCGCTTGTGGCTTGGGCTAGAAAAAGGTGGTGTAACTTGACAATATGGGAAAAAATGCAGAAAGTGGACCGACGGATTCTTTACGGAATTTTGGTCGTGTGCGTGTGTATTGGGTTGTTCTTTCCGAGCACGATTCGGACTGATCCTGATCCTAGTAGTAAGTCATTTTACGCGGCGGTTCAGAAATTGCCCAAGGGTTCAACAATTATCGTTCAAACAGATTGGACGAACAGCACACGCGGTGAAAGTTTGGGTCACTTTGAAAATTTGATGCGCTTGCTGATGAATGGCGATCACAAGTTCATTTTTTATTCGGCGGCAGACCCTGCGGCGCCTCAAGTTGCACGGACAGTGATTGCACGAATTGTTGCTGAACGCAAGTTGCAAGGTTTGAAGGAGTATAAGGTTGGCGAAGATTATGTTGACCTAGGATATTTCCCGAATGCCGAAGCGACCAACACTTCGATGGGGGCGAATCTGAGGGCGGCTTGGGCTGGTCGAGAATCAAAAATGCCAGACGGCAACGAGATTGATATATTCAAGACTCCGGTGCTATCAAAGGTCAAAAAGATTGAAGACTGTCAAATGATGATCGTTATTACGGCTTCTCAATCAATTGATATCGCAGTTCAGCGTCTTGCCCAGAAGATTGATATTACGGCTTTGGTAACTGGAGTTGTTGGTCCGACCGTCTTGCCCTTCTACCAGTCGGGTCAGATCAAAGGTGTCGCAGTTGGGCTCAAAGGTGTTTATGACGTTGAGTACCTGATGGAATACGGCATAGACGACGCAAAGAGCGAGGGACGCGCTTACGTTAATGCTGGAAAAGACGGTCCGGTCAAGAAAACGGAGATTGGCACGCGATTTTCTCGAGGACGTCAGTATTACGGCACATTGCACGTTGCATTGACTTTGCTTATATTGGCGGTTATCATGGGTAACGTAGCGATGTTCGCAGCTCGCCGACGCAAGGGAGAACAAGTTTGAACCAGTTTTTGATTCAGAACTATAACCTCATCAAGATAACGGCGGGAGTGATTGCGACGATTGGTTTGTACAGCATTTTGTACAAGGAGAATCGTTTCTATCGCTTATTTGAACACATCTTCCTTGGGTTGGCAGCGGGCTATACGATTGTTGCGACTTGGAAGGATACGCTTTACCCGCAGTGGTGGCTAAAAATGGTTGGCAAGGTAGCGGAAGGCGACAATCCGGCGGTTCCGGGTTATTGGGTTTATGCCGCCCTGTTGCCGATTGGGTTACTCGCTTATTTGGTGTTTAACAAGAAACATAACTGGATGAGCAAAATTCCCATTGGAGTCATTCTTGGATTGTGGTCTGGTCAACAGATTCAAGTTTGGTGGAACACCTGGGGCCCCCAAATTTTCAGTTCGATGCAGCCAATCATTCCGACGACCTTTAGTCCACTTTCGGTTCCATCAACAATGGAAGTGGTGGGAGGTCGCGTTTTGCCGATTGCTGATCCTGATCGTGCGGCAGCGGTTCAACAGCAGATTGCAAACAACTTGTTTGTGACGCAAGCGTTGACAAACTTCATTTTTGTCGTTACTTTCCTTTCAGCATTTAGTTACTTCATATTCAGTTTTGAGCTGAAAGGTAAGTTGATGAATGGAGTCAACAAATTTGGTCGTTGGATGCTGATGATTGGATTTGGGGCGATTTTTGGAAGTACGGTCATGGCGCGGTTTGCACTAGTTATTGATCGTATGGCTTATATCGTCATTGAATGGGTGCAAGCCCTGACTCGGGGAGCATAGGAAACGGCTGAGGTAACCGCTCAAGCCCTTGTGGTCAATCGTACAGACGCCGGTGAGAATGATCGGCGTCTGATTCTTTTGACCGACCAGTTTGGTTTGGTAGATGTGATTGCAAAGGGGGCTCGTAAGGGAGGCAGTCGGCTTGCGGGGGCAAGTGAGTTGATGGTTTTAGCTCAGTTCACTTGGGCGGAGGGGCGAGCTCGCGGATATGTTCAGCATGTGAAACCGGTGACGAGTTTTCCGGGTTTACGAAAGAACTACGATGGGATGATGGCGGGGATAGCCTGGTGTGATTCGGTGCGGAACTTTTTGCCTTATGGGGCTCCGGCGGATGATCTTTTTGATCTATCTGTTGAGGTTTTGCGGTGGCTGGAGCTGCGGGAAGATTCGATTCCGGTTTTGGTGTGGGGGTTTGCGCGTATGTTACACGAGGAAGGGATTGCACCTGATTGGATGAGTTGTATGGTAACCGGTGAGAGGCTAACCAAAACTCCGGTGGCTTTCGATTTTTCGGTTGGCGGGCCTGTTGATGACGCGGAGGCGGTGAGTGGGCAGGTGGAATGGGTTGATGCGGAGGCACTTATTGGGCTCTCGCGGATCATTGAGTTGGGGGAACCTCCGATGAGGATGAAGCGGGCATTGGAGGCTCTTAATCTATTGCGGAAGGTGATGGAATTCCACACGGATCGGCGAATGGTGGCACTGGGGAGTTTGGTTTCCGAATTGCGGTCATCAGGATAGGCAACTTCAGTGGGGCTTAGGCGAGTAGAATGGCTTTATGAAGATGAAGCTTTCTTCGTGGCCGGTGGTTTTAGTCGGCATTGCGGCGATCAGCATTTTTGCGGGTTGTGGAAAGAGTGGCGGCGGATTTAGTTCGCGAACGGCAAAGGTTGAAGATAACGTTTTGCGTTATGCGATCCCAACCAATCCGACAACCCTTGATCCAGCGATTGTTCAGGACGGCGATACGATTGACCTGTTGCAACAGATGTATGAGGCGCTAGTGGGCTGGAACGAGAAGAATGAAGTTGTTCCGATGCTTGCTGAGAGTTGGGAAGTATCTCCGGACGCGAAAGTTTTTACATTTAAGTTGCGGCCGGGCGTTAAGTTTCAAAATGGTCGCGAAGTTGAATCTGGCGATGTTAAGTGGAGTATTGAGCGCGCTTGTAGTCCGGCGATGAAGTCGACGACATGTACAGCTTATTTGGGTGACGTGGTTGGCGTTCAGGAAGTAGCCGACGGAAAGGCGACAGAGGTAACGGGAATTGAGGTTCTTGACAAAGGAACGATTCGTTTTACTTTGAAGCAAGCGGCTCCTTATTTCCTTGGGAAACTGACTTATTTGGTATCGGCGGCTTTGCCGAAGGAATCGGTTCCGGCTGATCGCCAGATTAATAAAGCGGAAGAAGCTGTTGGAACAGGGCCGTACAAGTTAACGAAATACGAAGATAAGCAACTTGCGATTTTGGAACCGAACGCTGACTATTGGGGCGGCAAACCGAAGTTGACTAAGATTGAACGACCGGTGATGATTGATGCGGATTTGCGGTTGACGAAATTCCGAAATGGCGAGCTCGACATTTTGCTGATGCAACGACAGGATTTGGCAGGGGTTGAATCTGATGCGAAGCTGAAATCGATGATTGAGTATCAGAATCGGGCAGCGATTTACTACATTGGGATGAATGAGATTAAGTACGCGCCGTTTAAGGATAAACGCGTTCGACAGGCGTTTACGATGGCGGTTGATCGCGAGAAGATTACCCAAGAACTTTTGGGAGGAGTCTATCCTGCGGCAGAGACAATTGTTCCTCCGGGGATTCCGGGACATCGTGACAAGGGTAAGGGATTTACCTTTAATGTTACAGAAGCTAAGAAATTGCTTGCGGAAGCGGGCTATCCGGATGGCAAGGGTATGCCGGAGCTAGATATTGCTTTCCAACAAGGGAAGCCAGACATTAAGACGGTTGCAGAAGCGGTTGCCGGGATGATCAAACAAAATCTTGGTGTTGAAGTTCGGGCGCAGCCGATGGAATGGGGCAAGTACCTTGAGGAATACAACAACAAGAATCAAGTGTTCTATCACATGCGATGGTCAGCGGACTTTTATGACATGCAGAACTTCTTGAGTCACATGTTGACGACGAATGGTCCAGAGAACAAATTTGGTTACAGCAATCCCGAATATGATCGACTTTGCCATGAAGCGGACACAACTGTTGAAATGGATAAACGGATTCCGCTCTATCAGCAGGCTGAGGATATTGTTCTTCAGGATGCGGCGTGGATTCCGGTCTATTACCAACGGGATGTTGTGCTTGTTTCACCGCAGGTGAAGGGCCTTCGGTTGGGATTGGGCGGTTATTTGCCCCATACAACGACGACAGTCACAAGGTAATCCTGGTTCATTGTGTCGACGCTGATTTCGGGCCAGTTTAGTCCTTCGAATGGAGGATTGGATTGGAAGCGGGAGTCGGGTGAGACGCAGTTAGCTTGGCAAAGTAATGGTGGCGCGGGGCGGTTACATCCGGCCCGCGCTTTTCCAATGCGGCTCGTGGTTTCTGCTCCAGCGGGATTGGGGCGAGTATCCTCTGTTGTTTTGAGAGGTGTGTTTGCGCTTTACTCGGCAGCGCGGCATGAACCAGTTGGGGCAATTGGTGCTTCGGTGACGGTGAATGGGAGTGGGGAGTCGGTTGTGTTTAATCTTGTTAACGGTCGGCATTATGGCGATGCACTGGATGGCTTGGGGGTTGATCGACTCAATGGAGATGGCACCCATGTGGTTTCGGTTGGGGAATCAACTTGTGAAGAAGGGGTTGCCCGAGTGGATGAGTTACGCCTTGAATTGCCAAGGTTGATGGGGGTGAGTTCGGTTGAATTTCGGGATACGGGAACACCTGCAAGTTTTGCTATTTTTGAAGTTCTTTTTGTGGCGGAAGTTGGAGCGACTTGTCCATTTCGGGGGCATGGGGGCCAGATTTCGCTCAGCGAATTGGGAAGTATTGTGCGGTTACGGGATTGGGGGAAGTTTGATTTGGCGGTGGATCAACTGCGACGGGGGATTTTGGTTGAAGGGGAATTGGATGAAGCGAAGGGATCGGTTTTAACATTTTTGGCGGTGGTAAGTGCGGCGATCTTAGAGTTTGGGGGATCGCGGAAGTTGCATCGCTTTCAGCTCGATTCGGCTCGGAGGCTGGATGAATTGAATTCAGTTGATAGAGTTGGGGAGGTAGCGGGAGAGCTGTGCATGAACTTGGTCGGAGAGTACTTGCCAAGCGGTAAGTCGGAGACAAGTCGGGCCATTGATCAGGCAGTACGGATTTTGGAACGACGATTTGCTCAAGAAATTGCAGATGAAGAGATCGCGGCAGAAGTTGGGTTGAGCACGAGCCATTTTCGACATTTGTTTAAAGAGCGAACAGGGTCTCCGTTCCACAAATATGTTTTGAATCTGCGGCTAGAGAAAGCGCGGCAGGAAATATTGGCTACGGGGAATACAATTCGAGAAATCGCGGTTGGGGCAGGGTTTGTGAGTTCAGCGCACTTTAGTCGAGTCTTTAGCGATCGGTTTGGGTTGTCACCGAAGCAGTTACGTGATGGTTCGGGCGGTTCTAGCGAGATTGCAGGCTAATGATTTTGGTGATTTAGCCGACTATTTAAGGTGATGATTTGGGTCATTTTGGGTGCATCATACGTGGCAGCAGCTGTCGCTTTTTATTCGGTTTCTATGCGAACCGCACAGGCCGAATTACAACTCAAAGTTGTTGAATCAACGAACATTGATTCGCAAGCGGCCTAGAATTTAACTTGGACAGGTTCTCGCTGGATTTGTTCGGTGAGCTCGAATAGTTCTCTAGATTTGAACGAACCCATTCCAGCGATAATGCTTGACGGAAAGGTTTCGAGGAGAGTGTTGTATTCGGTGACGACATCGTTGTAGTATTGGCGGGAAAAACTTATCTTGCTTTCGGTTTCTCTTAGTTCTTCTTGAAGTTCGATCATGTTGGTATTGGCTTTCAGCTCAGGGTAACTTTCTGCCAGGCCAAAGAATCCAGTAAGAGCTCCGGTGAGGGCACCTTCGGCCTTTGCTTTGTCGGAAACTCCGGTGGTGCTGATCGCTTGGTTACGGGCCTGGATAACGGCTTCGAGTGTGCCCTTTTCGTGGGTCATGTAGCCCTTGACAGTTTCGACGAGGTTGGGGATAAGGTCGTAGCGTCGCTTGAGTTGGACATCGATTTGTGCCCACGCGTTCATTGTTAATTGGCGCATTTTGACGAGCTTGTTATACATGCCAATGAAGGCGGCAACGAAGATGACCAAAATGACGAAGATTGCAATTGCCCAACCCATACTACTTATTAAGACGGTGGTGAAGGGAGTAGGGTTGCGGAGACTATGAATTACCGACGTATTCCGCAAGAATCTCTTTTGTACGTGCGATGAACGGCTGCATGATGAGGTCTTCGACGTCGTTGTGGGAGTTCATTTGCATATCTACTTTTTCGGCAGTGCGGTTAGGAAGGACGGAGCCGATTTTGTCGACGGCGTAGGTCGGGTCAACTTTGAGCATATAGTCTTCGAGCGATTTGCAGAAATAGTGATTGATGCGCAGTTTGTTGGCGGTTGGGTTTTTTAGACTTGGACCAAGTGTGGAATTATAGTTTTCGTCGACGGCTTGCTGGAAGCTGCGGTAGTACCAGAAGTGGGAGTTGCCGTATTTGAGGAGTTTTGAGGGCTGGACGATAGATTTAACGGTGACATCGACTTCGCCTGCCGATCGATTGTAAGATTCTATGACGAGTTCGGCGGGCCGCTTTTTGTGTCCGGCGGAGCCGTAGTAAACCCAAGCGGCGACGACAGCGGGAAATTGTTTGTATTCCTTGAGTACATCGGGGAGCTGGCGTCCATCGGGGGCGAATAAAAATTCATCGGCGTCTATGCAGGCGATCCACTCACATTCATGTCCATAGGTGTTCATGCAATGGGTGTCGGCGGCGGGAGACATGGGTTTGTCGGTGCGGGTTTCGAGAGTGACGACGCCACGGTCAATAAATGGTTGGAGTTTTTCGACGGTGTTATCTTTACTTGCGTTGTTGTAGATATAGAAATGTTCGACACCTTGGGCGAGGTGAAATGCGATAAATTCTTGGATGCCAAAGGCTTCGTTGTACACCCGGACGAATATGCCCAGTTTGTATTTTGATTTTTCAGTTGGAACAGATTTGACAGTTTGAATTGAGACTCCGGTTTTTTCTTCGGACTTTGCGTGAAGGGTTGCTTCGATCCACTTTGATCGGTGGATTACCGCTTTCATGAGTCCTGAGCGGGAGATTTTTGTTCTCAGTTGAATGAGACGGTGCTTAAAGTGTGGTTTGAAATCTTCCGACATGAGTTTAGGTTTAGGTTACCCAGAGGTCACCCGGTTAACAGATTGCAAGTAATGGGCCACATATTGACTCTTAATTTTTGTTTGAACTAGGCTTTAGGGTGATTGGCTTGCGGCCGAAATCAGCTGGATCTACTATTGTGATTGAGCCATCTTTGTTTCGAGTGAGGTGGATTGGCACGTTTTGCTTTTTAACCATTTCACTTTGATTTTCGATAGGCTGGTTCAATATTTTGGTAATGGTAAGCGTCGCCTCATTTTTCGCGAGGGTGTAGGTGCCCTGAGTTGGCATTCCTCCTCGACTTAGGACAAAGGTTCTATCGGATTTGAGTTCTAAAATGACAAGGCGAATTTGGCTTGCGAGAATTGGATTTTCTTCTGCGATTTGTTCGGAGACGAGGTCTTTGTTTTCTCCTCTGTATTCGCCAACCCAATTTGGCGTAGGATCTTGGCATCCGGATGACCCGATGATGAGGAGGGCGAGCGGTAAGATTCGGAGCATGGCGGGCATGGCTCCAGAAGTGTATCGGTCGATGGGTTTGCGGGATTCTGAGTTTGAACGCATTGTCGGATTAATGGGTCGTGAGCCTAGTTTGACAGAAGTGGGGATGTTCGCAGTGATGTGGAGCGAGCATTGTGGTTATAAATACTCCCGTCCGATTTTGAATTACTTTAGTAAGTACAAGGAGGCCATGGAGGGAGACGGGCTTGAGAATGCGGGGATCGTTGATATTGGTGATGGCCTGGGTGTAGCAATGAAGGTGGAGAGCCATAACCATCCGAGTGCCGTAGAGCCTTATCAGGGTGCGGCGACAGGAGTGGGAGGGATTATTCGAGATATTTTTACAATGGGGGCAAGGCCAATTGCTTGTTTGAATAGCCTTCGGTTTGGGCCAATTCAGGAGGGAAAGGCACCGGCGGATGTTTTGCAGAAAAATCGATTTTTGGTCGATGGAGTGGTCCGAGGAATTGCTGGTTATGGGAACTGTGTGGGTGTTCCGACGGTGGCAGGAGAAGTCAGTTTTCACCCGAGATTCAATGGTCGCCCGCTGGTTAATGCGATGTGCGTTGGAATTTTGGATACGAGCAAAGTCGCCACGGCGGGTGCGGGTGGGATTGGAAATCCGGTTATTTACTTAGGATCGGCGACAGGGAAGGATGGGATTCATGGAGCGACATTTGCAAGTGAGGAGCTGGAGGATGATGATCATTCTAAGCGGCCGAATGTGCAGATTGGTGACCCGTTTGCGGAAAAGCAGCTGATTGAAGCGACGCTTGAAGCGTTGGAGACGGGCGCAGTTCATTCAATTCAGGATATGGGGGCGGCGGGACTGACGTGTTCGACAATTGAAATGAGCGCGAAAGGGGATGTGGGGATGGAGGTTGATCTTGACTTGGTGCCGATGCGCGAATCGGATATGTCGGGTTATGAGCTGATGCTCAGTGAGAGTCAGGAGCGGATGCTTGCAGTTGCTCACAAGGGCCGCGAGCAGGAAGTCATTGAAGTGTTTGAGAAGTGGGGGGTTCATGCTCGAGTGATTGGACATGTGACGGATACGGGGAAGGTACGGGTTTCGCGGCACGGAGAAGTTGTGGCGGAGGTGACGGCAAAGCATCTGGCTGATATGTGCCCGACTTATACGGTGTCTGGGGTTGAGCCGGAGCATTGTTTGGCAGCCAAAGCGTTTGATCTTGCGAGTGTCCCAGTTCCGAATGATCTGAGTGAGTGTTTGCTGAAGTTGGCGGATTCGCCGAATTTGGCGAGTAAACGATGGGTTTATCGCCAGTATGACCAGCAAGTTCAGACTCAGACGGCGCTACTTCCGGGTGATGGAGATGCGGCAGTTTTGGCTCCGCGGGGGACGAAGAAAGGGCTAGCGGTGAAGATTGATGGAAACGGGCTTTGGGTTCGGCTCAGTCCTTATGTGGGTGGGCAATTGGCAGTTTGTGAAGCGGCGCGGAATGTAGCGTGTACAGGCGGGTTACCGGTTGCGGCAACCGACGGATTGAACTATGGATCGCCGGAAGATCCGGGCATTTACTGGACATTTGATCAAAGTGTAAAAGGAGTCGCAGACGCTTGTGAGGCAATGGGGACACCGGTTATCAGTGGGAATGTGAGTTTCTACAATCACGGAGATTTGGGTGAAGTGTTGCCAAGTCCAATGATCGGGATGCTCGGGATTTTAGAAGACGTCAAGAGTCGAGTTGGTTCTCGGGTGACGGAATCGACAGACACATTATTGTTGCTGAGTTACAAACATGAGTCAGTGCCTCAGGAAGGATTGGGTGCTAGTTCTTACTTGACGGAGATTCACGGTGTGGAAAATGGCGTTCCCGTTCCGCCGAACGTTGCAAAGGAGCGATTGATCTGCGAAACGCTTGTAAAACTCATTTCTGAGGGCTTGGTGGAGTGTGCCCACGATGTTTCGGAAGGCGGTTTAGCTTTTTGTATCGCAGAGATGTTTTTGGGAACTAATCGGGGAGCGGTAGTTGATTTGCCAAAACTAGACGGGGTCAATCGCTTGGATGCGGTCTTGTTCGCAGAATTACCAGGTTTTGTAAGTATAGGAATTCAGAGTAAAAAACTTGGAGAAATACGGGATCGGATTCCGGCAGAATTGAATCTAATTGAGCTTGGGTCGCTTGCCGTTGATACGAACCTTAACATCCGCTACAATGGTACTGAGTTGGCGTCCGTTGATTTGCACGATTTTGCGCAGCGGCACGATTGTTGCCTTGAAAAGCACTTGAAATAATTGATCTTTCTCCCTATGCAAATGGGCTGGGGGGATTGAGTGAGGAAAAGTTCAATATGAAACGGAATCATTTTTGGTCGTTGACTATGCTGGCATCGCTTAGCGCGGTGGGTTTTGCAAGTCCTGAATTGGCAACTATGCCTTCTCCGGTTTTGGATGAGATCGTCGGCACACAATCTCAGGATCCGGGGCATCTGCCGGCAGAAAATATTGATGGATCGAAGGCGAGCATGAAAACTCATGCGAAAGTAGCGGAGTACATCAAGGACTTCAACAAAGCGTCTGAGGATGATTTAATGGGTGCGGCTTCGGAAGCTCTGGTTAAATTTGAAGAGTTGCATGCGAAGGATCAACTCAATCTCCCCACTCTGACATGGATTGGTTATTTAGCTTCGATTACGGGGAATCAGGCACATGCGATTGAAACTCTTGAGTTGATTCGGGGCAAGAGTGGCGACGAGAAGGTGAATAATATGAACCTTCGGAATCTATGTGCGGCTTATTATATGACCCAGCAGTACGAGTTGGCGGCAAAGAATTTGACCGATCTTGATATGAAAGAGCCGGACAACGCAAAAACACTTTCATTGTTGGGTAGCAGCTACGTTTTGACGAAGAATTATTCAAAGGCAATTGATCCGCTAGAGAAGGCTCAGACGCTGTTAGGAAGCGATCCTGACTCATTGCGTAACGTTCGAGTTGATCTTGGCATCAGCTTTGCGAAAACAAACCAGGCTCAAAAGGCGATGGGCGTTTTTGATGCGATGATGAGTGATGAATCGTTGACAAGCGTTCAGCTTGGATGGATGGGATTCATTTATCTTGAGAACAAACAATACGATTCGGCGATTGCGTCACTTGAGCGGGCCAATACACTTGATAGTAACAACGAAGGCGTTGTGAATAATCTTGCCAATGCTTATCTTAGCCGAGGTAATTCGGGCGACGAAGTGAAAGCAGTTGGCTATTTTGAAAAGCTCGCTTCGATGGGTTCAAACAATCCGGTTGCTGATTATAACGTTGGTAGCATTTACCTCAGCAAGAAGGAATATGCGAAAGCGAAGCCATTCTTGGTTCGCGCTGCGAAAAGCAATGATCCGTTTGCTTTGAACAATTTAGGCTTGGCTTGCGAAGGGTTGGGTGAAAATCAAGAAGCCTATATGAACTATTCCAAGGCGAGTGATATGCGAACCGACTCGTTGGTTTTTGCTCGCAATGCAGGATTCGCGGCACTTCGATTAAAGAACGACCAGAATTCGATCAAGTATCTTGAACGCGCGGCGGGAATGGAAAAATCTGCGGATGTTCTTCAGCCGTTGGCCACGCTTTATAATCGCAATAACATGGGTGAGAAAGCCATGGCGATTTGGATGATGCCGGAAATTCGCGAAAGCCAAAAAGGGAATGCGGATTATTGGTTTAACCTTGGACTTGCGCATGCTTCGGCTGGTCATGCCACTGAGGCAGAAGCCGCTTATCGTCAGAGTTTGCAGATTGAGCCGAACAATGGCGATGTCGTCAACAACTTGGGTGTTCTTCTTTGGAACAACAATGACTTTGCAGGTGCGTTGGATTGCTTTACAAAACAAGCTTCGATGCAACCTGATAATGAAGCGGCAAAACTCAACCGTGCGGCTTGCCATGTCAAGCTCGGTCAGATTGGTGACGCGGTTGAAATTTGGCGCGGAATTGTGCGGACGAACCCAGAACGTATGGATGTTCGCCTCGACCTGGCGGATGGCCTTTGGAATACTGGTGACACTCCCGGCGCACGGTTCCACTATGCGACGGTTTTGAAGACTCAAACAAATAATGCTCGGGCGTTGAATGGACTAGGTATGTGGGCGCTGCTCCAAACTCAAAACGACGAAGCGGAAGATTATTTCCGAAAAGCCAAATCGGCAGACATTAAGTTTGTCCCTGCTTATCAAAACTTGGCGGTTGTTCTTGAAAGAAAGAACAAGAAGGCCGAAGCGATTAAGGTGCTTGAGGCAGCTTTATCAATGGACAAGGATAATGACGCAGTGAAACAGCAGCTGGCTCGGCTAAAATCGTAATTAGTGCGAATTCATACAATCGTCAACCTATTTCGCCCGGACGCGGTTCAAGCGGCTAAAGAAGCTCTTGACGGTCTCCGGGCGCATTCTGTTGAGTTTGCAGCGGATCGTGATTCTGCCGCCGCACTTGGTGTAGCGGCGGTTTCTCCAGAAGAGTTGGGTAAAGCCGACTTGATGGTTTCGTTTGGAGGTGACGGAACGTTGATTCGTGCGGCCCACCTTTGTAGTGAAACCGGCACACCGATTTTAGGGGTTTATTTTGGGCGCTTTGGGTTTGTTACTCAGTGTATGCCGAGCGAAGTTGGGGCGGCCCTGAGTTCGTTTATTGATGGTCAGGCGACGATTGAAGAGCGGATCATGGTTCAAACAGAATTGATTCGTGGAGATCGGAGCGTTGCGACTTTGCATTCTCTCAATGAGGCGGTTGTTCAGCGGTCAGCGACGACGCGGATTTTGACATTTGATGTTCGGGTTGATGGAACCCAATTGAGTCGTTATCCGGCGGATGGGGTGATGGTTTCAACTCCGACGGGGTCGACGGCTTATTCTCTGAGTGCGGGCGGACCGATTGTTGATCCTCAGGTGAATGGATTGTTGATCACTGCGATCATGCCGCATACGCTGGCAGCCCGGCCCTTGGTTGTACGGGATTCTGCAGTGATTGATATTCACATTGAGACGCGCGGGGATGCGGTTTTGAGCTGCGATGGACAGAGCCGGTTGCATTTGTTGAGTGGAGATGCGGTTCGGATCACAAAATCTCCGCGCGTCACACGGCTTGTGAGTGTAGATGACAACGATTTTCTGAGTAAGCTGGCGAATAGATTCCAATGGAGCAAGAGCTCGCGACTTTGACAAAAACGGCTTTATCAGTCCGCGATTTGGCGGTTGAATTCTCGGTGCCTGGCGGGGTCATCCGGGCGGTTGATGGGGTTTCGTTTGATGTGCAACCCGGCGAAGCCTTAGCTGTGGTAGGGGAATCGGGATGTGGGAAAACGACTTTAGCTCGGGCGGTTTTGGGATTGCAAGCGATGGCGGCTGGTGAGATTTCGGTTGGTGGTGAGCGGGTTGACGGTCATTTGGGTGGTCAGGCAAAGCGGATTGGTATGGTTTGGCAGGATCCGTTTGCGAGCATCCAGCCTAAGTGGACGATGCGCAAGATATTGGAAGAACCGCTGAAGTTGGCAGGTCAAAGTGGGGACATTGCAAAGATGATGGAGCAAGTTGGGCTTTCGGCGGCCCTCATTGATCGTTATCCGCATGAGTTAAGTGGTGGTCAGCGGCAACGAGCAGCGATTGCTCGGGCGATTGCCCTGAAGCCGCCTCTCGTAATTTGCGATGAACCTACGGCGGCTTTGGACTTGAGTATTCAGGCGCAGATACTAAATTTGCTTAAGGATTTAAAGGCCGAAACGGGTTGCGCATTTTTGTATATCACGCACGATTTGCAGACGGTTCGGTATTTAGCCGATCGCGTGGCAGTTATGTATATGGGTCAGGTCGTGGAGATCGGAGAGACGCCGGCAGTTTTTGAATCTCCCAAACATCCTTACACTCGGGCTTTGTTGGAATCTTCACCGCACTTGCAGGAACTCGGCAACTTGCCAGATGCACCGCTTGGAGAGATTCCAGACCCGACGGAGCAGATTCCGGGATGTAAGTTTGCAAGTCGTTGTCCAATCAGCCAGGAGATCTGCTTGGGGACACATCCGGAATATGATCGGGCCGACGGGCATCGCGCACTTTGCCATTTTCCTTTGAATTGAATCGGAGTGCGTACCTAAATGGTTGCCCTTCGTGCAGGTAGATTGATGTTCTTAACAATTATGTCGGAAAGTGGTACCCCGCGTCGAGCGCTTGCTGAAGAGCGTGAAACAATTGAACTTGATTTACTTGAGATGGTAAACAAGGCGGTCACGATGTTTAATTTGTCGGTTCGATCGTTGAACCAGCTTGATCGTGAAATGGCGCGTAATGCTTTGAGCGCGGACGATGAAATTGATCGCTTAGATTTGGTGATTGAAGAACGGTGTTTGGACGTTTTGGCTTTACAGCAACCGATGGGGAGTGATTTGCGGGAGATTGGAACGGTTCTCAAAATCATTACCGATATTGAGCGAGTTGGGGATTTGAGCGTTGACATTGCTAAGATCACGTTAAAAGTTGATCGATTGATGGGGCGGACTGACTTTGTGGATCTGCTTAAATTGACTCCAGTTGTGACCCGGATGTTGACGGAATCGGCTCAGATGTTCAGTCGCAAATCTGCTGAGGGCCTTGAGCTTATAGCTCAGCTTGAAGATGAGGTTGACGACATGTACCGAGATTTTCGTTCGCAGACTCACGACTTTATGATTGCAAACCCTGATCAAGTTGTGAGTGCGAGTTGGATGCTTTTAGCGTTGCATCACATTGAACGGGTTGCAGATCACGCTTTAAATATCGCGGAGCGGGTTGTCTTTATGGTGACGGGCGAAATGCGGCAAATCGTGCCGGACGACCTAGAACCTGCATAACTTTGCGGCAAGTTTCGGTTACGCTTCGTCTAGAAATTTTAACCATGTTGCCTTGGTTTTTAGCATTTGGAACTTCACCATCGGCTGGAGTGACAGAAACTCGAACGGAGACAGTTACCGTAACTCAGCAGGTAGCGGTGGAGACGCTTGAGGTTAAGCACACCTCTGGACCAGGGGCAAAAGTTGGGGATCGTGTTACTGTTCGCTATAAATTTGAATCGGGGGGGACTGTTTTGGTTGACTCGGAACGAATGGGAGTGACATTTACGTTTGTTTTAGGAGATGACGATGTTCCGGCGGCGTTCCAAAGTGGAGTTAAGGGCTTGCAGCTGAAGGGGTATCGCAGGGCTAGGGCTATCCCGAGTGCATTTGGTGATGGTTTTGCGGATCGATGGCCCAACTTGAAGACTCCGGTGACCTTTGAGATCACGGTTGTTGGGCTTGAGCGTCCTGTTGTGCCTTAGCGGCGAGTAGAATTGGTTTATGGTGGCAGACCTCAAGGAGCTATGGCGATTCCGCGAGCTTCTTTTGGCGATGGTCGAACGGGAGTTGCGGATTCGATATAAGAATTCGGCGCTCGGATTTTTGTGGAGTCTGTTGAATCCGCTGATAACAGTTGCGGTTATGGTCGTTGTTTTTACGTTCCTTTTGGGGAATCACACAGACAACTTTAGTGCTTATATTTTAGCGGCGTATTTGCCTTTCATGTTTTTTAACATGGCGTTGATGGATGCTTCTCAATCGGTCTTGGTTTCGTTGCCGGTGGTCAAGAAGGTTTATTTCCCGAGGGAAATCTTGCCATTGGCGACAGTGATTAGCAATTTTATTCACTTTGTTTTGGCTCTAGGAGTTTTCTTTGTTTACCTCTTTGGCGTTTGGGCAGTACATGGATTCGGGGTGTCGACATTTTCTTGGAAGTTGTTTGCCTTGCCGCTTCTTTTGGTTCCGTACTTAGCTTTGGTGACGGGAATATCACTTTTTGTCAGTGCACTGAATGTGTTTTATGAGGACACAAAATACATCTTGAGTGTCGTGCTCTATTTACTTTTCTTTGTGACACCAGTGATGTATTTTAGTGAGACGGTGCGTTCATCGGTTTCTAAATATGCGAATGGGGACTTGATATTCACGCTTTACCATCTGAATCCGGTGGCGACGATGTTGACGGCGTTTCGGAAAGTTTTAGTGCCGAGCGGAACGATTGAGGTGAATCAGCATGGTTCGATTACGCAAGTTCCACCGGACAATTTTCAATATGTGCTTGTGGGGATTGCTTGTCTGGTGAGCTTTGCGACTCTGATTTGGGGTTATTCGTTTTTCAATAAGATGAAATGGCGCTTTGTGGAGCGGCCATGAAAGAGGGCGTAGCGATTTCGATTCGAGGTGTTAAGAAGACTTTTTCATTGAGTCACTCAGGTTCGGCGAGTTTGAAGACGGCATTGCTTTGGTGGAAGAAAAAGAAGGTTGAGCAACTTGAGGTTTTAAAGGGTCTGACTATAGAAGTTCAGCATGGGGAGTGCGTCGCACTGGTTGGTCGCAACGGGGCGGGAAAATCGACATTGTTGAGTTTGATTTCGCGGATTTACAAACCTTCCAGTGGGGAGATTGTTGTGGACGGCCGGATTGCTCCGCTGCTGGAATTAGGAGCGGGATTTCATCCGGATTTGACGGGTTTGGAAAATATTTTGTACAACGGGATGATATTGGGATTGACGCGCAAAGAGGTGAATGAAAGGATGCAAGCGATCGTTGATTTTGCTGAGTTGCAAAGTCATATTGATTCGCCGGTTCGGTCTTACAGTAGCGGGATGATGGCGCGCCTGGGATTTGCGATTGCGGCGCACGTTGATGCAGATATTTTGATTGTGGATGAGGTTTTGGCCGTTGGGGATTATGCGTTTGAGAAGAAGTGTTATGACTATATTGATGAGTTTCGGGGCAACGGGGGGACAATTTTGTTTGTGAGTCATAACGCGGATGCAGTTCGGCGAGTAGCGGATCGGGTGGTTTGGCTGGCGGGGGGTGAGGTTCGGATGGACGGGCAGGTGGAAGATGTTTTGGGGGCGTATTTGTCCGCAGGCGAGAATCGCTAGACTTATTAATCTGTCTGGTTAGACGTTGTTATCAAAGAAAATGGCAATTGAAATCAGGTGACACCGTGTATTTCATTCATACTTTTAGAATGTTGAAAAATGCTCGACTCTTAGGCGCGGTTGCAATGTGCACGTTCGTCTTGGCGTTGAACGGTTGCTCAGGGAAGCCCTTACCGAAAGCAAATCGTGATACGGTTGTAACAATAGGTTCTGCGGCAACTGTTAAAGTATTTGCTTTTGGTGATTTGAACATAACTTTTCCGACGACTGTCTATATGAAATTATCGGCCGCTGACCCGAATGCGCTTTATAACGAGCCATTAGCACTTGTGGAGGCAGAGTATCGAAGGGATTTGGCGGCACGCACGTTGGAGGAAGGCACAACCTTGGTTGACTATGCGTGGAAGGCGATTGGGAGAGATCCTGACCGATATCTCATTTGTTCTGACGATAGAACTACGATGACAGAATCCGATGTGAATTACGGTACGGGAAGCGGATTTGTTGTGAGTTCTGACGGGGCAGTTGTCACTTGTCATCATTGTGTGACTGGCGGGCCAGTTGCGGGATATGTTAATCGTGAAATTCTGAATGGGTTCATTTCGGTCATTCAGACTCGCATCGGGGGCGCACCTTCTGAGGAGGTTCTCGCTGAAGTGATTCAGCCCATTTATTTCTATTTGCGAGATCGTGTCCAAACAGAATCTGTTTTCAAGGAAGCGCGTGTTTTGCTTCCTCAAACGCCATGGGAGACGAATGGTTATGATGCTCTGAGCAAAGAGGACAGTGACAATGAGCTTGTGAGTCTGTTTGTGCCCAGTTCAACGGAGCTGCTTAAAAAATGGACATGGCCTTGTGAAGTTTTGGTGAGCGGGGAAACTTGGCCGGGTAAGGACGTTGCTGTTCTGAAGATTCCGGTATCCAATCTATTGACTGTGGATGTCAGTGAGGAAGAAGCACCACGCCCCGATTCGACAGTTCTCTGTTTGGGTTTTCCTGGCAAAGCAGTGCAAGAAGGGTCAATGACGAAAGGTGCCCAGTTTAAGGTGATTCTTCATGCGGGTCAGGTTGGTCAGACTTTGCCGACCACTTCTGGTTATGATGCGATTCATACGGACGCAGATATTAACCACGGAGATAGCGGGGGGCCTGCGTTTAACGAATCTGGGGTTGTTATCGGTCTGAGTGTCAGCGGACAGGAGGATGCGGCGGGTCAAAATTATTTGGTTCCGGCAAGTGTCATACAGGAAAAACTAATTGAAGCAGGTGTAAAGCCAAAGTCGGATCAACTTAATGAGGATTGGCGGAAGGCGTTACTGCTCATGCAGTCCGGACGGTTTGCGGAGGCCAAGTCACTGTTGGAAAAGATCCGGATTGTTCAAGATAGTGACTATGCAGAAGGTAAGAGAATCGCCTTGATTGACAAGTATATCAAGGAATCTTTGCCGAACAAGGTGAATTTGTTTGTTGAGCGAGCAATTGCTGACTGCGAGAAAAAGCAAAAGACAAGATAGTTGTCCGGTAACCTTTGTGAAATGGAAATCAAACCAACAGCCGAAGGGATGGTGAAGTCAGCTTTTAACTTGATGTCAAAGGATTTGCATGCATTGCCGGAAGAAGCGTTTACGAAGAAATTTGGTGGCGTGAGCCGATCCGTGGCGGACATAATTTTTGAAGTTAATATGGTGAATGACCACATTGGGTTGACGATTCGGGGCGAGGACTTGTTTGATTGGCCAGAAACGGGGTGGATTATTGCGCCGGAGGGTTTTGATACGAAAGCGGTTGTGATTCAGGCGTTTGAAGAGTCATCGAAGCGGATTTTGGATACGATTGCGAGAATGTCTGAAGGGGATATTATGGGGACGGTGTTATCCGATGGGGAGGAGACGACGCGGTTTGAGCGGTTCAGATTTATTGCTCTACACACTTGGTATCACAGTGGTCAGTTGAACTTTATGCAGACGTTGATGGGTGATTCAGAGTTTCATTGGGCGAAGTAAGTGGTTGGCAGGTTTGGTCACTTTTGATATTATTTGAGTTCATACCACTCCTTTACCCGCATCAAAGAAATCCGAAGTTTGAACTTATCGTTACTCGACTCGGTTAGCTCGTAGTCGATGAATCTAGCATCTGATTCCCACTTGGGATTACTGAATATTTCAAGGTAACTGACGAGCTCCTTTTTGTCTGTTGTCTTGAGTTTGTAAAAAACATTAAAGTTGAGTCCAGAGCTTCCTGACACGGTCAGGCTTGTTTTATGATCAATTACTTTGGTGCTCTTTGGCAAGTGAATCGACCGATCAAATTCATTGATCTCCGACGTATGATCGGAGAACAGTGTGTTGACACAGGCAACTGGAATAACATAAATGCATAGTGCGAAGACAATTAGCATCCCAAAGAGTGTTTTTTTTTCGCCTCGGCTTTCGTTCATCACTTAGTAGGACACAACACCTAACCCAAGGTCAAAGTTCGCTTCGCATTGTTTTCGCGGCGTCTTCGGGGAGATTTGGGCCAGTGAACGGGACGGTGAGGACGCGCCACCATTGTTTGGCTTCGCGAGGCTTGATGAG
The DNA here is from genome assembly GCA_046154445.1 of Fimbriimonadaceae bacterium. Lineage (GTDB taxonomy): Bacteria > Armatimonadota > Fimbriimonadia > Fimbriimonadales > Fimbriimonadaceae > UphvI-Ar2. The sequence continues at coordinate 27,895 of JBJXDW010000101.1, forward strand.
CAGGCGCAGAAGGGCACCGTTGCGATTGAGCCACCAACAGAGGGCTTGGAAGGCGGGGCCATAGTGGATGCGAAAATAGAGTTCTTTACCTCGGTTGTACATGGCGATTGACCACCACCGGTTTCCGGTTGATGATGCACCGAGGGCGTGGGTGAATTCGGCTTGAGGGACGTAGAGGATCTTCCCGTGTTTTGTGAGGCGGCGGCAGAGTTCGGTGTCTTCGCAGTAGAGGAAAAATTGCTCGTCGAATTTTTCGACGGGTTGAAATATGAGGCATGCACCCATGACTTGGTCGACTTCCGTTGGTTGGTCAGTTTGGGCGATGATGCGGGTGGATTGCCAGTAGGGGCTGAAGAACGGGGAGCTGGGGAAGAGTTTTTCGAGAAGGAACTGCTCGCAGGTGACGGCCCAGAGGGTGAGGGAGTTGCAGGCAGATTGTTGGCGGGTGCTGTCAGTGTTCAGGAGTTTGCCGCCGGTTGCAATGACCTGGGGGTCTCGGAATGGCACAGCGAGGGTTTCAATGGCTCCGGGGTGGGGGAGGCAATCGGAGTTGAGGAGGAAGGCGAGGTCGCCGGTCATTGCTTCGATGCCTTGGTTGTTGGCGGCACCGAAACCACGGTTGGTGGCGTTTTTGATGAGTTTGACTTCGGGGTGGTCGGATTGGAGAAATTCGGGAGTGCCGTCTTTGCTGGCGTTGTCGACGATGATGATTTCGTGGATTGACTCGGTACTGAGGGCGGCGAGGCAGGATTTAATGTGGTCGAGTGTGTTGTAGCTGACGATGATGACGGAAATTTTGGGCTTGTCATCGGTTTGCTCCACGCTGATGATTATGGCTGATAGATGAACTTTCAGCCTAAATTGAAAACTCAAACCAAATGGGGGAGTAGAATTGGATTGAGATGGCGACGACGGTAAGTCCAAGTGTGTCGATTGATTCGATTTCAGAGAAGGTTTATGGGGGTGAGCGGATATCAGCAGAAGATGCTCGGTTTTTGTTTGACCATCCCAATTTGAACGACCTGGCGACTCTGGCGAATTATCGGCGGGAGCAAGCGAGCGATCCGAACGTCGTGACCTATATTGTGGGTCGGATTTTGAACTATACGAATGTGTGTTGGGTGCGATGCAATTTCTGTGCGTTTTATCGGGTGCCGGGGCACGACGAGGGATACACGCTGCATGAAGAAGAAATTTTAGAAAAAGTTCAAGATACGGTTGATAAGGGGGGCATTGAGATTCTGTTTCAGGGTGGTTTGAATCCGAAACTGAAGATTGATTACTATGAGCACATTTTTAGTTTAGTGATGGAAAAGTACCCGCAGGTGATCTTGCACGCGCTTAGCCCAGCCGAGATTATTTACATTGCACACATTAGCAAATTGACTCTAGAGGATTGTTTGAAACGCTTGAAAGCGGCGGGTTTACACTCGATTCCGGGAGCAGGCGGCGAGATTTTGGTTGACCGAGTGCGAAAGATTATTGCCCCTTACAAAGATACGACTAACGAGTGGCTTGAGTGCATGCGGGCGGCATCAAAGCTGGGGATTAAGAGTACAGCGAGCATGATGTTTGGTCATGTTGAAACGCTGGATGATCGAGTGGAGCACTTGGGTCGGATTCGGGATTTGCAGGATGAGTGCTCGCCGTTCCGGGCGTTTGTGACTTGGAGTTTTCAACCGGAGGAGACGAATTTGCCGATTCCGCATAAATCTTCGAGCTTTGATTATTTGCGGACGTTGGCGGTGAGCCGGATTTTCCTTGACAATTTCGCTAACGTTCAGTTGTCGATTTTGACGCAGGGGCCGCGGATTGCTCAGATTGGTTTGGGCTATGGGGCGAACGATTTTGGATCGACGATGATTGAGGAGAACGTTGTTTCGGCGGCAGGGAATAAATTTATTTTGAGCGCGGAAGAGTTTGAGCGGTTGATAGAGGATGCGGGGTATGAGGCGCGGCGCCGGAACACTCGTTATGAGTTGATTTGATTTTGTGAGTATCGGTGATTCCCGGGCTGCGCTATGCTTACCCTGGGGCCGCCATTTCAATATTTTCAACTACAAAGTTATTTGACAATTGATTAAGAATAAACACATACTCCGGTTCATGAAGGGTGCAGGCGTGACGGTTGGTTGGATTGGGTGGCAGGGATGAGCCAGGCAACGATGACGCCCGACGAGAAAAAGGGGTTGAACAAAGTAATTGCGGCGAGTTCGGCGGGGACTCTGATTGAGTGGTACGACTTTTACATTTTTGGTTCGCTAGCGGCGATTTTTGGTAAGCAGTTTTTTCCTAGTGACAATGCAACAACTGAGCTACTCAAGGCGTTTGCTACGTTTGCCGTAGGGTTTGTGGTGAGGCCATTTGGTGCGGTGATTTTTGGGCGGCTAGGGGATTTGGTAGGTCGCAAACATACGTTTTTGTTGACGTTGCTTTTGATGGGTGGATCGACATTTGCGATTGGGATATTGCCGACATACGGTCAGATAGGGGTGCTGGCAACGGTATTGCTGGTTTTGATGCGTGCGATTCAGGGTTTGGCACTGGGAGGTGAATATGGGGGAGCGGCGACTTATGTGGCTGAACATTCGCCGGTAGGACGGCGAGGTTACTATACAAGTTTTATTCAGACAACGGCGACGCTGGGCTTGTTTGTCTCGATTATTGTGATTATGATTACCAGAAATTCGGTTGGGACGGAGCAGTTTGAGGCGTGGGGATGGCGAATACCATTTTTGCTGTCATCGGTTCTGGTGTTTTTCAGTTATTTCATTCGGCGAAAGATGGAGGAGTCGCCAGAATTTGCCGCATTGAAGGCGCAGGGAAAACGGAGTGTGAATCCGCTTAAGGAGGCGTTTGGAAACAGTCAGAATTTAAAGATCGTTTTGCTGGCTTTGTTTGGAGCGACGGCTGGGCAGGGAGTTGTTTGGTATACGGCCCAGTTTTATGCGCTCTCGTTTATGCAGGACGCGTTAAAGGTTGACAAAGCACTAGCTGGGAATGTGATGTTGGTGGCGCTCGCATTGGCGACACCGCTTTTCATATTTTTCGGAAGTTTGTCGGACAAGATTGGCCGGAAGAAGGTTATGATGACGGGTATGGCATTGGGGGCAGTTGGATTTATCCCGATGTTCCACGTGTTGGCTTCGGCGTCGGGTTATGATCCTGTGTCAAAAGTGAGTTTGAATCCAAATTTTGGGATGATGGTTCTGGCGGTTTTTGTCATGGTGACTTTTGTAACTATGGTTTACGGCCCAATCGCGGCTTTCCTGGTGGAGCTATTCCCGGTGAAGATTAGGTACACGTCGATGAGCGTGCCTTATCATATTGGGAATGGGATTTTCGGGGGGATGGTGCCTTTGATCAGTACGGCGTTAGTTGCGGCGACGGGGAATCTTTATGCGGGGCTTTGGTATCCGGTCGGGATCGCGGCGGTAACTTTGATCATTGGGGGCTTATTCTTGCGCGAGCGTGATCATGAGACGATTGACCCGGTGCCTGAATAGGTTCGATTTCAAACTAAATCGAGCAGTTTCACGCTGATTTCACGCGCGGGAGATAGGATTTGATCAGGAGCTTTTCTGATGAAATCACGAACAATTCTATTGACAGTTTTGGCGGTTGGACTTTTTGCCAACATGATTGGGTGTGGGGGGAGTGGTGGCACGGAGCCGGGTAGTAACTCTTATTCTGCGCCATTGATTCTGGATGGGAATGATGAGTCGACGTTGACAATCAATGTTGATGGTACGGCGGCTACAGGGTCGCTGGTTGTGCCGGACATTGCACCCGGGCGTGGGGTTGATCCGATTCCGAGCGGAAGTTATCCATTGAGCGGAACAGTTGCGGAAGGTACGACTTATTCCATGTCGGGGATGTTGCCGGGCGGGTCAAGTTTCACGGTCGGTGGTACATTGCCGACCGAAGATGCGCCGGGGTCATACGAGATTACGACGCCCTCGAACACCTATTCTGGTGGTTTATTGCCAGTTCGGGCGACAAAGCCTTCGATGGTATTTACTCATCCGGTTATTGGGATGGAACCGGGTCAGGCTTCGGGGCTCGCTCTTGAGCATTCCAATTTTCCAAGTGGCACGATTAAGTATCGATACTTTATTGCGGCCCCGGCGGCATATTTTGTAGATCCAGATGAGCCCTCAATTCATGGTCAGGACATTTGGACGGAAAATGACCAGAGTCGCATTCAAACTAGCGCGTCAGATTCGGGTGTGCTGATTGCACATGCGCAAGCTTATTTGGAGAAAGATGGAGTTCGAACGTTTTTGACTCAGACAGAGGCGAGAATTGAATTAACAGATGTTCAGTTCTTGGTTCCGAATTGGGTAGAGGAAATTGGAACAAATCCTATTGGTGCGGTTGAATACCACACCTATTGTTGGGACTTTCCGTTGATTCCCGGTGCGAAGGACTATCTCGTTTCGACGCTTAATCCGAACAACGGAAATGTGACGTTGCGGCATCGATTGTTGCAAGGTGATATTGAAGCAACGGCAAATACATCGACGCCGATATACTTTGGTGCGATTCCGCACAGTTTCCCTCCGGTTATTCCAGTTACAGAGGAGATAACGGGGAGTCCCCGCTACAACTTCTTTCGTCGCGGAAACTCAATTCGGATGATCATCGTGACGACTGATCCTGGCCTTGAGGGACCTTATCGAACCAATAATCCAATAACGGTCAAGGTTTCTTACTAAGAGAGGAGGCGGGCGCATCTTGAGCTGGGAGAGGATGCGCCCTTGAAGTCTTATGTTCAATTCATTTGATGCTGAAGAAGAGGATCGACTTCTCCGGGCCACCCAGGGAACATTTCTTTCTGAGGGTAGAGTGAGATTCCAGAAGCGAATGGAATCAAGACTGCTTTTGGGTGACGGATTTGAAGTTACGGGTCGGCGGCTCGGTGCGGCGGGCGATGCAATAGGGGAAGTTGTTTTTAATACCGGAATGACCGGCTATCAAGAAATATTGACTGATCCGAGTTATGCTGGTCAAATCGTTGTTTTTACTTATCCTATGATTGGGAATTATGGGATCAACGAGGATGATTTTGAGTCTGATCGGATTCAGGTTGCGGGAATTGTGGTGCGGGAAGCTTGTGCGGAGCCAAGCAATTGGAGGTCGCGGAAATCTTTGCATCAGCTCTTGGAAGAGCGGGGGATTCCGGCGATTGAAGGGGTGGATACTCGGGCTTTAACGAAGCGAATTCGATCGGCGGGAGTGACAATGGGTTTGGTCACAAATTTGGCAGCGGGAGCGCGGCAACGGCTTGACTCTGCACCTGATTATGGTGATCGTGAGTTTGTGAGCGAAGTATCGACGCAAGGAACTTATGGGTGGGGGTATTCGGGTCGTGAAGCTTATCATGAGTCAGGAGATGGATACAAAGCTACTTTGGCAGTCTTGGATTGTGGATTGAAATATAACATTTTGCGGCGATTTGCGGCGTTGGGGATTCAGAGCAAGGTTTTTCCGAGTAATGCTTCTGTGGGGGAGATTATGAGTTGCAATCCGCATGGGATTTTGCTGAGTCCGGGGCCGGGCGATCCGGCTAAGTTGAGTGGAGTTGTCGAAACAGCAAAAGAGCTTTTGGGACAGAGGCCGATGTTTGGGATTTGTTTGGGGAATCAAATTTTGTGTCAGGCGGTAGGGGGATCAACTTATAAGCTGAAATTTGGGCACAGAGGTTCAAACCATCCGGTAAAGGACTTGGAGGATGGCACGGTCACGATTACGAGTCAGAACCACGGCTACGCGGTGGATGCTGAATCGTTGGATGAGGCAGTGGCGAGTGTAACTCAGGTAAATGTGAATGACGGGACAGTTGAGGGGATCCGGGTGAAGGGTGCGGATGCGAGTTCAATTCAGTATCACCCAGAGGCGGCACCGGGTCCGTGGGATAGTCGGAAGTATTTCGTGCAATTTGTTGAACGAATGATCGCCGCGAAATAGTTGTATTTCGAACCTATATTGGGGGTAGGGTGTTTTGCATGAACGTTCGGTCGGTCTGTTTGATTGCCCTTGGAATGATGGGGGCTTTATCATTTGCAGTTGGAGGTCAAAGCCGTGATGAGATTTTGCAGAATCAGAATTATATACATCCTTCGCGGGTGATTGAGGATGCGGTGATGGCTCCATGGTCGAACAACGTGACCGGTGGGACGCTCAACCCTTTGAATACGATGTTGATGATTAGCGAAAGTGATGGCATGCCGTTGCTCGAGCGGGTGGGACAGACACATGTGAATTTGGGTGGGCAGCAAATTGATACGGTAGGGGAGCGAGATCGCAATATGACAATGCGATCACAGTCGGGGATTTCGGTGATGGATGTATCGACGGGGAAGAAGATGCAGATTTCCATTCCGGATGGCGTAAGGATTTATAGTCCGAGGTGGTCGCCAGATGGTTTGAAGATTGCTTTTGTTGGATTGACTGAGCGGGAGACCGCGCTTTATGTTGCGGACGCGATGACGGGTCGATCGAAAAAAGTGACGAGCGACTTGCGGATGACAGAGTTAACGAGTTTTGATTGGTTGGGGGATTCCAAGCGGATTGTAGCACCGGTCAAGGTGAATGGACTTTCGATGCCTATAATTCCAAAACTTGCGACGGGGCCACGGGTTCGACTCAGCGATCGGAAGACTGATGATTTTCCCACCTATCCAGATTTGTTGAGTGACCGGGAAGAGGTCGCGGTTCTAAAATACTACTTGACGGCTCAGATTGGGGTTATTGATACCGCGAGTGGTTCGGTTAAGCGGATTGGGGAGCCGATGATGCTTTCGAGTATGGATGCGGGGCCAAATTCGCGCGGGTTTATCGTCCGGGCATTTGAAGGTGAGTTTCACTATATGTTCCCGGCGGGTAATGGGGCTTCTAAGCAGGTTTTATTAGATGCAGATGGGAAGGAGGTTGCGGTTCTTTCTTACGGTGGTCGTCGGGAGGTTGAAATTAAGAAGGAGGATCAACCTCCGATCCGTCAAGGATTGACTTGGCGACCAGATGGGGCGGGATTGAGTTATATGCGGGATGAAGAGTTGCCGAAAGATTCAAGTGAGAAACCAAAGAAGCAGCTAGTTTTATGGAAGGCCCCGTTTGGAAAGGATGATGTTGAAATTGTCTATGAAAACAAGGATGCCTTTAATTTGGTTGGGTATGGGCGCGACAATAAATCTGTATTTATCAGTAAGGTTTCGGGCAAGAAAACCGAATATTTGATGTTCAAATTGGGGGAGAGTGGCGAGCCAAAGAAAGTTTGGGAGACGGATAACGGAGCGAACTTCTATGCGAATCCAGGTTCGATTATGTTCGAGAACAAACCAGGTTCTGGTCGAGTCGTGCGGATGTCGGGCGATGGCGGTTCAATTTATTTGAGTGGAACGCAATATTTTAAGAATCCGGACGAGATGGCACCACGGCCGTATGTTGATCGGGTTGCATTGGATGGTGGCATGAAGTCCGTACGGCTTTGGCAAAGTGCGGTGAATGTTTTTGAGACGGCGGATATGCTTAATGATGGGTCGAAATGGCTAATCAACCGGCAGAGCCCGACGTTGGTCAATCAGTTATTTTTTGTAGATGGTGGAACTGAAAAGCAGATTACACAAAATACAAACTACGTCCCTGAGGTGACCTTAGCGGAGCGCAAGCGAATAAAAGTCAAGCGAGACGATGGGATCGAATTTTGGATTGAAGCGACGATGCCGAAATATGCATCGAGTTTAAGCAGTTTGCCAGCGTTTATTTGGTTTTATCCAACAGAGTTTACGACACAGAAAGTTTACGATGAGAGTTTGCGGACCTATAACAAAAATCTGTTTAAACGGACTGCGACTTCGTCGGTCCAGTTGATGGCTCTGGAGGGTTACATCGTTGTTGATGCTGACTTTCCCATAACGGGTGCCGATGATGAAGCGAATAATACTTTCCCTCATCAGCTACGGATGAATTTTACGGCGATTGTTGATGCCTTGACAGAACAATGTGGTGTTGACAGAAACCGGATGGCAATTGGGGGTCATAGCTACGGTGCATTTGGAACAGCGAACGCGCTTGTTCACACTTCGTTCTTTAAGGCAGGGATTGCAGGAGACGGGAACTACAACCGAACTTTAACGCCGTTTGGTTTCCAGCGAGAGCCACGCGACCTGTGGCATGCGCGGGAGGTTTATACGGATATGTCTGCGATCTTGCGGGCGGATCAGATAAATGGTGCGTTATTGATGTACCACGGGCTTGAGGATCAGAATGTTGGAACATTTCCGATTCATTCTGAGCGCATGTTTGCGGCTCTGGAGGCACTCGGCAAGCCGGCATCTGTTTACTTCTATCCTTATGAAGATCATGGACAAGTTGCATTGGAAACGCGGCTGGATATGTGGGCGCGTTGGATGGCTTGGCTTGATAAATACGTGAAGAATCCAGAGGTACCAAAGAAGGAAGAAGTTAAGCCGGATGAGAAAACGCCACCGCCAGCGGTGCGAGTTGAACTCAGAGGTTAGGAAGAAATTTCTTCAGGGAAGACAGGTTCTTCCTTGTGTTCGGATGCGCCTTCGCGGATATCGTTGGCTTGGCTGAGGGCGAATTCTTTAAGCATTGGATCACTTTCTCGGTCGGAGGCAGCAACGAGGGTGTTGACGACCTCGGTGCGGTGGTGAGGAAGCCATTCCACGAGATGGAAGACGGCGTGCATAGCGCTACGGCGTCCGATTTTGCTCGGTGCGTTGATGCAGGTAATGAGGGCTTCTGCAGCAGGTTCGTTGCAGAAGTGTCCGCCGAGGACGACACCGGCTTTATAGATGGTACGTGCGTAATCATCTGGCGCGGTCATCATGAGGGCGAGGATGGCATCGACTACTAATTGGACTTCTGAATCTGACTTGCAAAATGCCCGGTGATCCTCGAGCATATCGAGGACGCACCACTGGGCAGTGCGGCGGTTGGGGTGGCTGTGATCGCGAAGTATCGCGATAAATGCATCGGCGAAGTGGAGTTGGCTTGCGCGTTTTTCGATTTCCGTTGATGCAGAGTAGGCAACATCGCGGTCAGAAGCAAAGAGGAGAGATGCAAGTTGGGGAGATTCGAGATCACGAATTCTTCCGTGAAATCGCGTGGGGAACCCGAGAGATTCTGAGATGCAATCCATTCGGTCGAGCCAGGGGGCGGCTCCTTTTTCGAGATCGATCAGGACTTCCGCTTTGGTTGATCCTTTTGCTTCGTTCCAAAGGTCGATGATACGACCGAAGATACCGTGATCGTTTGTTGCCCAATGAACTTCGTATGTTTCCCCTCGGATTTGGTGATCGGATGATTCGTTCCATTGATCGGACGTAACGTGGTAGTCGCGGCTTATGGCGTGGGGAGGCCAATGGAACGAATGCCGGTGCCCTGGGTCAATCGCGGGCATGGGTTGACCGGATGGGTTTGCTCGTTGAATGGCTTCTTTGACGCCAACGAGTATTTCCTGAGCCGTTGATTCCATTTGCAATTTATCTTAGCGTTTTTACGACTTTGGGGGTTCCAAAGCTAGACCAATTTTCTTTGCCAAATCTTTGAGATGAAGCTGAGTTAACTGGTCGAGTTTTTGATTCTTGGTGGCCAATTTGAGTTGTCCATCCAACTTTTCGAGCCAGAAGTTAGAGAGGAGAATTGCATCTGAATTGAGCGACCCGCCGGTAGCGGAGGATTGTTTTAAGAGTTGTTCGACAACGAATCTTTGAAGATCGCGTCGAAGAGGGGTGATGTTTTTGGAATGATTGACCTCGTTAAAGATCGCACTGCATAGAATGTTGTAATGATCGGTCAGGGTGTATCGGGGAGCGTTTCCTTTGATTTTGAAATCATTCTCGGCAATTTGTCCGAGTTTGTCGCCGCTTAGCAGTTCGGCGACAATTAGGATTTGTTGGCGGCTGATGTATTCTCGGAGAGGTGCGTTGTAATCAGCACCGCCTTTTTCAGGGTCTTGGCTAAGGCCGAAGAGGACTTCTTGAGGCAGGTTAACGGAGTCAACCGCGAGGGCGTTGCTCACAACGAAGTTCATTGCGGCGCGTTGTTGATCGGAACTGACGGGTTTGAGAGTCGGTTGCTCTGCAACGTCGCCTTTGAAATGGCGGCGGAATTCAAAGCCACCGATCATTCGATTGGCGGTAGTTGCGGTTCGGAATTGACCGCGAATTGTTCGGAGAAGAAGGCTGTTTCGTTTGTTGTACGACTCGCCGTATTTTGAGACTCC
>JBJXDW010000102.1:0-9460 GCA_046154445.1 Fimbriimonadaceae bacterium
ACTTCCTTTAGAGCGATATGGGTTGGTTGAATTCAATGCCAATGCTGATACCCGGGGTGGTTTTGGTGTTGTTGGTGGCTGTGGTTGGGCTTTTGGCCCAGAATCTGGGACTCAAAAAGCGATTTAAGCGCCTTGAGGATTTGTGGTCTCAACTTTCTTCTGGGGTCGAGTCAGGCAATTTGGAGGAGTTGTTGCATCAGCAATTACGCCACTCAGGGCAACTGGAGTCTGACATTCAGGGGATTCAGGAACGTCTGAAATTATCGGAGGCGAAGTTGATTCAATCTAAACGGTACGTTGGGTTGATACGGTACGACGCTTTTGAAGATGTTGGCGGGAGCCAAAGTTTTGCGATGGCAATTTGCGATGAGAACGGGGATGGTGCAATTGTGACGAGTCAAGTTGGCAGGATGGATAATCGTGTATTTGGAAAATCGCTGCGGGCCGGGCGGTCGGAGATTAATTTAACGGCAGAAGAAGAGCAGGCATTAGAGGAGGCGGTAGCAGGTCGGAATCGACCGAAGATCGGTTTGTAATGTCGCAGCACGATTTGATTTTAATTGAGCGGGCGCAGGGCGGTGATCGTTCGGCTCTTAATGAGCTTGTTACTCTTTATGAGGAGCGGGCTTATAAGTATGCGTTTCGTTTGACTCGGAATCAGGATATGGCGGCGGATGTTGTCGCCGATGCGTTTGTTCGGATCAATTCTGCGCTCAAAAATTTCCGGGGTCAGAGTGCATTTGGTACTTGGCTATACAGGATTGTTACGAACTGCTACCTAGATAGAAAGAAGCGCGACAAGGAAGCGCGGAATGTGAGTTTGGATTCAACTCTGCAGGTTGGGACGGGCGAGGTTGAGCGTCAATGGGAAGATACGGCAGATGGGCCGGTTGAGATTGCCGAGCGGAATGAGCGCGAGCATGCGATGCAAGTCGCGTTAGCCCAGATGCCGGAATATCAACAGGCGATGCTTGTGATGTACCACGTAGAGTCGCTCAGTTATGAAGAGATCGCCGAGACCCTTGATTTGCCGATAGGGACAGTGAAGAGTCGGTTAAATCGGGCGCGGGTGGCCTTACGGGACATTTTGTCCCAACAATCGGAACTTTTTTTGTTGGGTTGAGGTCTTACGAAAGAACAGCAATGGTCACAGCCATGGAGCTTATTAAATGAACGCATCGAAAGTAAGAGATTTATTCAGCGCATACTACGAAGGAGACTTGAGTAGTGGGTTGCGCGAGGCGTTTGATCGTGCGTTAGCGACTGATTCGGCACTGAAAGTGGAGTACGACGAGTTTTGCTCGGCGATGAAGTTACTTGCAGAGCCCGAGAGCGATATCGAAGTTCCTTTTGACCTTCATGAAAAGATCATGGCGCGCCTTGATCTTCAGGAATGGGAAGTTAAGCAGACGACTAAAGCCTCGTTCTGGGGTCGCTGGCGATTAGCGATGGTTGGTGGTTTAGCAACGGTTGCGATTGTCGCCGGAGTTTTGAGCGTAAATTCACGAGGAAACGAAGTTTCCAATGCTGGCTTTGTGCCAGGTGCGTCTACTCAAGTCGTAGTTGAAAAAGTTGACGCAGCATTTGTTGATGGATCGGTGGTTGTTCAAATTACAGCCAAGTCAGGTTCGGCTTACAGTGTTCGTAAAGTATCTGATAATTCACTTCTTGCTGATTTGAAGGTAGGCAAGGGACTGTTGTCACAGTCGATTGTGAATGAAGATCGCGTTGCACAGGCGTTTTCAGTAGTGGATGCCAAGGGCGAAGAGAAGCTTTTTATCGTGTTGCCGGGCACGGCTCAAGGAACGAATCTCAAAGGGGAAGGAACAGTTCTTGATCTTTCGCTATCGATGGCAGATGCATTCCGCACGCCGTTGGTTGTCCGTGCTAATGACCGCTCCAAAAGCGTTCATTGGGACTTTAAAGTGGGCTCTTCGATGTCGGAAAGGTCAACAATGTTGGAATCGCAAGGTTTGAATCTGAGTCTTATTGGAGACCGGATTTCACTTCTGAGTTCATTCTAGATGCAGTAAGGCCATACGGCCGAACCATTTCTTCGACCTTTTGCTCTTCTTGGAAAGCAATTCGGTAAGACTCGGCAAGGATTATCCCTTTGGTGTTTACTCGGCCGGCAATATTGTAATTGTTAGGGTTGCTGGTCATCATCATTGCAACTTGAGACGGAGTTGGGAGTTGGGCTCCATCTTTGCTTACTTCGACAGTGCTAAATGTACTTAGTCGTATTGCGATTGATCGAATCCGTTCTGGATTTGGCTGGATTTGTGAGATCGCCTTGCTGACTTCATCGAGAGCCTTGATCGAGAGTTTTGGGCGCACTGACTCAAGAGTTGTCAACGCATGAAGTTGGGCGCTTGAACCAAAGGAGGCAACCTGAGGGCCATTAAACTTGCTGATTTCAGAAAGGAGAAGTATTTGGCTTAACCGGTGAGCTGCCTGATCAAAGTTAGAGTTATTGATTTGGCGGATAGCGTCTCGATCAAGGGCAATGATGATCTGCCGACGGTACGTTTCAATTTCGGCTCGGAAACCCTCCGTATCGTTATCCTCCACATTGAGCGGTTCAATACTTTTGAGATATCCCGATTGATAGTTTCTTATCCAGCGATCTGCAACTGAATCAAGAACCTTTGGGTTGAGCTGGCTAATCTCGGTCACGTTGTTACTCGTGTAGCGAATTGGAATCGCATAGGCAAGGATTTGGGAAGTCGATTCGGAGTCGAATTCGGTTTCCACGTATGGAGAGTAAAAGAATCTTCCAAGGATCGCTACGAGCGCGAGTAACCAGACTGGTGCACATGCAGCCACGACGTATCCTAGCGTCCTTGCCTTCATTGGATTTTATTGTCGGTAAAACTGGTCCTATTACTATAGGGTCCTTAAAGACCCTTTAGGGTCCTATTTATTTGGTGGAGGCAAAATCGCTATTAACATATGGTTGTGGACCGCAAGAACACAACACTAAAAAAGATTCCCGCATGGGAGGAACATTTGATCGCACGAGCACAAGCAGGCGAGTCGGTGGCTTTTGAATTACTGGTCGAAATGCATCGACCGGCGATTTTGGCTCACGCAAGCCGAATACTTCGCGATAGCGAAGATGCACAGGACGCCGTGCAAGACACATTTTTGAAAGCGTGCCGAGCAATCGGCAACTTCAAATCCGGTCGACCAATGTTGCCGTGGTTGATGCGAATCTGTAGCAACTGCAGCGTAGACATTATTCGATCTCGACGGAACCGAAGCGAGAATATTGAGACATACGAGCACGCACTCTTTGATGATCGGATCGATGTGGCCAGCGAACTGGAAACATCGGTTTCATCTGATAGCTTAAGAGCGGCTATTGCTCGCTTGCCGAAACGGTATCGCGACATTATCCTGATGCGGCATTACCGCCATATGGATGTAAATGAAATTGCTGAACTACTTGGCAAGCCGGAAGGCACGATCAAGAGTTGGCTTTTCCGTGCAAGAGCCTTGCTCCGGAAGGACTTGGATAGTTGCCTGACGATGATGTCGGCATAAAATTTGGCAATTCATGATTGGATTTCGCCTCCAGATTGTTTCTGGAGGCGATTTCTTTGTAGAATCAGGTTGTGCTATCGTTCGTGTTGATGGGAGTTGTTTCGGGTGCCGCTGTTCCGGAGATTGCTTTGACGCCGGGGCTTGTGATTAAAGAGAGTTGCAAGATTAAAGCGGGGGACTATTTGATTCCGGGAGGTGATCAGAATAAGCCAGCAATTACGATTCAAGGAAAGGGGATCACGGTTGACTTTCGGGATGCGACTTTGCGAGGGAGCAAAGCCGAAGTTGAACCCGATCAGAGGAGTGGGTTTGGGATTGTTGTTAAGGGGCAGAATATTCGTTTGCGTGGGGCAACAGTGCGGGGTTATAAAGTTGGCCTGTTTGCTGATGGTGCTGATGGGTTGAAGATTGAGGAATCGAATTTTTCGTACAACTGGAAACAACATTTGAAAAGCGGTCGGCTGAAGGAGGATTTAGGCGATTGGATGAGCTATCACCAGAACGAGAAAGACGAGTGGTTTGAGTATGGGGCAGGGATTTATCTCAAAGGGTTAAAGGATTTTGAAGTTCGCGGGACGGTGATCACGGGTGGTCAGAACGGATTGATGATGACTCGTTGCGTTGGCGGCTTAGTATGGAACAATGATTTTAGTTTTCTGAGCTCTTTAGGAATCGGAATGTATCGCAGTTCTAATAATCGTATTATGCACAATAATATAGATTGGTGCGTTCGCGGGTATTCGCATCGATTCTATAATCGAGGGCAGGATTCGGCGGGAATTTTGATGTATGAGCAAAGTTCAGATAATACGATTGCTTACAATTCTGTGACGCATGGGGGCGATGGATTGTTTTTGTGGGCGGGGCAGTCAACTATGGATAACGGTCAGGGTGGTTGCAATGACAATCTGTTTTATGGGAACGATTTTAGCCATGCACCGACGAATGGGATTGAGACGACTTTTAGCCGTAATAGGTTCGTGAACAACCTTGTTTTGGAGTGTTGGCATGGGGTTTGGGGTGGGTATAGCTTTGATTCGGAATTTATTGGGAATGTCTTTGGGTTGAACGGGGAGGCGATGGCGATTGAGCATGGTCAAAATAATAAGATTTTGATTAATGGATTTATACGAGATACAGTTGGAATTCGGTTATGGGCTAATGAGAGGCAGGATCCGAATTGGGGATATCCGAAGAATCGTGATACGAAGAGTCATGGTTATGTGATTGCGAACAATCTTATGGAGCGAATTGGTGAATTTGCCTTTTCGTTGACGCGTACTGAAAATGTGTCGATGACTGAGAATGACGTTAGTGGCTTTGGGAAAGCGTTTGATATGGGAGTTGGTAATTTGGGGCTTCGTGATACTGGTTCGGAATATGCTTTGAGCGATCCGGTTGCCCTGCCAAGTGAGATTAAACAGGAGAAAGTGAATGTTCAGGGATTACCTGGCGAAAAGTTGGCTCCCTATATGGCTCGGAGTGGTTTGGTGAACCGGAAGGGAGGTGAGGAGCAGACGTTCAAAGATACTTTGAGAACGATTTCTTGGAATCCGTTAGTGTCGTCGAATGATTTGATTCGGGCAAGTTATGTACAGCCGCTGGATGGTGGTTCGATTCCATTTTTGGGGATGAATGCGCGGCGCGGGCGGACGGAGATCTTGGTGGATCAGTGGGGCCCGGTGGACTTTCGGTCGCCTGTTCTTTGGTTAGAAGATTGGTACGACACGCCGGATGGCCAGAAATATTATGTGTTCCGGATGTTTGGGCCAACGAAAGGCGGTTGGAATTTGAAGTCGGTGGAAGGGTGCGTTTACACTAAGATGGATCCGGCTTGGAAAGGAGTCATTCCGGGCACGCCGCCGTTTGTTGGGCCGGAAGTATCGAAACTTACGGGCGATATGGGTGATCGAATTCTAGTTAAGGCAAAAGGTCAATTTAAGATTGGATTTGAATATTCTGGCGTGGCGACAACGGATTATCGTGGGGTGGTGACACCGGCAGGAAAGCCGGTTTTGTTTGGGTATGTCGACGATAGCGTCAATGTGAAATGGAACTTGTCGTTCTTCAACTATGACTTTGATAAGATTGATCCGCGGGAGAAGCCGACGGAGTTTCGTGAGATTTATGAGACGACTCCGGTGGCGACTCAGCGGACGGAGTCTTTGGATGGAAGTTGGTCGGGTTCACCAGCGCCGGGCGTGAATGCTAATCATTTTGCGACACTGGCTGAGGGTCGAGTGACGGTTGAGCAGGGGGATTACACTTTGAGTGTGACCAGTGACGATGGGGTCAGAGTTTTGATTGACGACAAGGTCGTTTTTGAGGATTGGACTTGGCATGGACCGAAATCAGATGACATCAAGCTCAAATTAGGCGGAAAACACTCAATTCGGATCGAGCATTTTGAACTGGATGGATTTTCGGCGTTGCAAGTTCGGTTGACGAAAAACTAGTATGAATTCGCCTCGTGTATTACGAATCGCTCACTTGACGGATATGCATGTGCAGCCGGAGTTCGGGGCGCAAGCGGGCTTTGAAAAAGCTCTTGAGGCATGCCAGGCTCATGCTCCGGACGAGATTTTTATTGGTGGTGATATGGTTATGGATTCTCTTGAGGTTGACTTGGATCGGGCTATGGCGCAGTGGGATGTTTTTGAGGCAGGGATGAGAGCGTGCGCGGAGGTTCCGATACGTTTTGCAATTGGAAATCATGATGTTTGGGGTTGGGGCAATGTTGCGAAGTATCAGACTGATCCGTTGTTCGGGAAACGGTTGGTTCAGGAACGACTTGAGATGGAGCACACCTATTATTCATTTGAGCGAGCGGGTTGGAAGTTTGTTGTTTTAGATTCGACCCATCGTGATGGTGATGGGAATGGCTATATGGCACGATTGGATGAGGATCAATTTGGATGGCTGCAGGATGAGTTATCAGGGACACCCATTGATCAACCGGTTTTGATTTTGAGTCACATCCCGTTGTTTTGCGCGTGTGCGTTTTTGGATGGAGATAATGAGAGGTCAGGTAATTGGCGGGTTCCGGGGGCTTGGATGCACATTGATTTTCGGCGCATCAAAGATGTATTTCGACTGCACCCTAATGTGAAAGTCGCGCTGAGCGGTCACATTCATCTTGCGGATCGAGTCGATTATTTGGGTGTTTCTTATTTTTGCAACGGCGCAGTGTGTGGCGGTTGGTGGGATGGAAAGTGCCAGGAGTTTGGAAACATTTATTCAATTGTAGACTTGTATGAGGATGGATCATTTAAGAACAGTCTTTTTGAAGTTGAAGTCTCCTGAGAAGCTGTTTAGAAATAACTTTAACTAGAATTTTAGGAACAGCTGACTAATCAAAAGATTGCCTTGCTTTCTGGAGACGAGCAGGGCAATCTTTTGATCAGTTCTATTATTTTCCGGTTCCGTCAGTTGTCACGCCTTTGCCTTCTGCGCCTTGACCTCGGGCTTCTTTATTGAGCTCAGCAAATTTTTCCATTTGCTCTGGAGTCCATTTTGAAGCCGACTCTTGGGCAGCCGCTTGACTAGTAGGTGACTCTTTCGGTACTTCTTCCTCTCCTCCGCTACATCCAAAAAGGATGATAGCGGAGAGGGAAAGGACGGCAATACCAACAATCGATTTGGTCATCGGTATTTTAGTTTGTCCACCAGGTTACGCCGGTTGCTTCGGGCAATGCTGTCAAGTCTTTACAGAGCATGCTACCGAGCGGGAAACCATCTCGTGGGAACGGATTGATTAGCGCATCAGGATCAGCGCAATAACCCTTTGCTCGTTGGTCAAAGCTGACTGGCGAGGCAATGTATGTGCCTGCAAGTGCTCCACCACCGGTACCGCCTTTGAAGCCAATTGCCTTTGCGTGGCTATCAGCGAATACGGTGCAGATTTTTCCACCGAAGTAGATGTTGCTGCTCTTGGTGCCGCCTGGATAGTCATCGAAGAACCACCCAATGCTTCCCATTGTTTGTCGTGGTGTGTCGTATGTGTTGCCAAAAGCGAACAGATCGGCTGGGTTAGCCATTTGGGTAATTGATTTACCGGCATTGTATCGGCGACCTAGTGGGCCTGCGACACAGGTTTGAACAGGGCCACCGTTCGCACACTTTTCTTCGTTTACCATTCCTTCGGCAGCTCGGATTTCAAAGCCCCAGTTGTAACCAAGGTCAGTATTGCCTCGGCTGATTGAACCGTCTGGGTTGACTTTTAGGAGATTCGGTTCTCCGTTTTGTCGGTGACCGGACCAGAGTTGGAGGTTCTTGGTGTAGGGGTACATCGTGCAGATTGGGTCTCCGCCGCAGTTCGGACCATCGTAGACGGATGGGAACGTGTCATCGTAGTCCGAAGAATAGATGTGGGAGGCCGTTCCAATTTGCTTTGCGTTACTCAATGCTTGAGTTTTCTTGGCAGCGACTTTCGCTTGAGCAAAGACAGGGAAAAGGATGGCAGCAAGGATTGCAATGATTGCGATAACGACGAGAAGCTCAATGAGCGTAAAGGCTTTCTTCATGTGTTTCTCCGTGAGAACGCAGATACTTTTACAGCGTTTTGTTTTGATAGAGTTAAGGTCACAAATTCTTAATGAATTGAATTGGGACAAGTTAACTTTGTAATCATTTTGTGTTAAGTTGATGAAATCTTAACAATAAACGCCTAGTTGGTGGCGGTCATTGTTGATTGATGAGCGATTCAAGGAAAATGCAGTCTTCTTCCCACTTTGACATTGACTGCGTGAGATTTTTTTGGGCGCTTTGGTAGTCGTGGCTGAGTTTAGTAACGTTGGTGCCTTCCGGCGGGTCTGCAAGGGTCGCTTCGATGGTTGATATCTGTGATTCGTATTTGGCGACGAGGTTTTCGGATTCTTCGACAACGCCGCGCATTCGGGCAATTTCCTTGCTGATTTCGCGGGGAGTGAGGGTGGGGGCTACTGTTTCGGGGGAGATTACTGCCTTCGCAGGAACGACATTTTTCGTCGGAGAGTCTAAGTTCCTGCGGTATTCGGAGTAGCCGAATTGGTAAGCCTTGGGGCCAGCGCGGCGGACGTCGAGGGTGCGGTTTGTAACGTTGCGGAGGAGCCAGCGGTCGTGGGAGATGAGGATAAGGGTGCCAGAGTATTCGCCGAGGACTTCGGCAAGTGCGGCACGGGAATCCATGTCGAGGTGATTGGTGGGTTCGTCGAGGACGAGAAGGTTGGGATTGAGCTGGGTGAGTGATGCGAGGACGAGTTTGTTCTTTTCGCCACCGCTGAGAGATGAGATAGGGCGAAAAACGTCGTCGCCGCTGAATAGAAATCGACCGAGGAGGTTGCGGGCGGGGCCGGCATCCATTCCCATTTCGAAGACCATGTGGTCGAGCGGGGAATCGTTGGGGTCGAGGTCGGCGACGTCTTGGCTAAAGTAGCCGAGTTCAACGCGCGAGCCAATTTTTGTTAATCCATCGACAGCTTTGAGACGGCCGAGAATGGTTTTTATCAACGTGGATTTTCCGGCACCGTTTTCGCCGATGATGCCCCATCGATCGCCATAACGCACTTCCCAATCGAGTCCAGTGAAGAGGGTTTCGTCGGGGAATCCGACGCTCAGTTTTTCGGTGCGGATGACGATGTCGCCGGAACGGTTTGTTTTACCGAATCCAGTTTTCATGCTGGCATCTTTGGTTGGGGCGTGGACTTGCTGCTCTTGCAGCTTGGTCATTTGTTTCAGGCGACCGCGGGCTTGGGCGGTGCGCTGGCTGTTCATGAACCGGCGAACGTATTCATCCATTTTTGCGATTTGGGCGGCTTGCTTGCCAGCGATGTCGGCTTGGCGGGCGGCGTCTTCTTCGCGGAGTTGGATGTATTTGTTGTAGTCGCCTTCGTAGGTTGTGATAGTGCCGGCGCGGAGTTCGAGAAACTTGTTAGCG
>JBJXDW010000103.1:0-77553 GCA_046154445.1 Fimbriimonadaceae bacterium
TTGACAGTGGAAGCGGCACGGAAGCTTGCCGAGTCGGCGAATTTGCCGATCAATGATACAGATATTGATCTGATTAGAGATAAAGAACTTGATGAGGGGTTAATCGTTTCGCAAATTCCGGAAGCCCGGAAAAAAGTGGAGCGGTTCACCAAAATGCGTCTGAAGGTGAGTAATGGTGACCGAAGAGTTGGAAGTACACGTAATGCGGATTGGCATACCAATCGTGTAAAAATGACAATTCCCGAAGATATTGGAAAGTCTGATGTTTTGGTACGAATTGATGTTACGGACGATCAAGGCACCAAGACGCTTCTTGAAGAGCTCATGACGCC
This sequence comes from Fimbriimonadaceae bacterium, assembly GCA_046154445.1. Lineage (GTDB taxonomy): Bacteria > Armatimonadota > Fimbriimonadia > Fimbriimonadales > Fimbriimonadaceae > UphvI-Ar2. The sequence continues at coordinate 333 of JBJXDW010000103.1, forward strand.
CGGGCAAGAAATTGATGAGCGAGTGCGATGGGTTGGAGATGAATTGCTCATTCGCATTTTCTTTGATGGAGAGCTGGTTAAGCAGCTGAATGAAAAACCAGCAAAAGCGGAAGAAGGAGAGTAGATGCCAATCAAAATTTGCCCTTCGATATTAAGCTGCGATCCGGCGGACTTTTTGAATCCGGTGATGAAGATGGAGTCGGCGGGGGCGGACTGGATTCATTTGGATGTGATGGACGGGCAGTTTGTGCCGCCGATTACATTCGGGGCAGATTTGGCAAAAAGCATTTGTAAACACGTTCAGATTCCGGTTGAAGCGCATTTGATGACCTTGACGCCAGATTTGCACTTAGATGCGTTTGTCGAGGCGGGCTGCAAACGAGTTATTTTTCATTCAGAGGTTGCACCCCATGCTTATCGGCTTTGTCAGAGTTTGCGGGATCGAGGGGTTTTGGCAGGAGTTGCGATTAATCCGGGAACACCAGTTCTTGACCTTGAGCCGCTTTTTGATGTCATGGATTTGGCATTGGTGATGACGGTGAATCCGGGTTGGGGCGGACAGAAATTTATTGAGTCGTGTATTGGAAAGGTTAAAGCGATCCGGGCGATGCGGCCCGAGTTACCGATTCAGGTGGACGGGGGGGTTGATCCGATTACGATTCAACGGTTGTATAGAGCGGGTGCTACGGATTTTGTAACCGGGAGTTATTTGATGCGTGCGCCTTCGATTTCGGAAGGAATTATGGCATTGAGGTCTGAATGCGCTTAAAGACTTTCACTTCGGGTTTGATGTTGTTTGGAATTGCTTTATTGTTGGGAATTCCATTTTTGATGGCGCGTCAGCCAGGGAAAGATGCGCCAAAGCGCGAATTGGCGGTTTATGCGGCGATGTTTGGCACTTACATATTGGTGATCGCGGTGGTGGCGGTTACGGCAATTATTTGTGCGATGATTGTGCTTCGGAAGACTTCTCAGAGTTTGAAAGATGAGGCAGAGCGGAATATGAAGTCTTTTGTTGAAGGGAGCTTGCGAGACCATGAGGAGCCAGATTTTTCTATGAAAGATCAGCGCGACTTGAGTAAGGGCTTTCCTGAGGATATTAAAACCAAAGCCGAGGATTGGCCGGAAGAAGACGATGTCCCAAAGCCTTGATGTGGAGTTCATGGCGCGGGCGATTGAGCTTGCACGAGGTGGATATCCTGCACCGAACCCGCGTGTCGGTTGTGTTTTGGTTCGAAACGGTGTGATTATTGGGGAAGGATTCCATGATCATGCCGGTGGTCCGCATGCTGAGATTGTTGCTCTGAGTTCGTGTGAATCGGCACGGGGAGCAACAGCTTATGTCAATTTAGAGCCTTGCAATCATCTTGGTCGAACAGGCCCCTGTTCGGTTGCATTGGCGCAGGCGGGCGTGAGTCGCGTGGTGTTTTCGATTTGGGATCCGAACGAGAAAGCGCAAGGGGGATCGGAGTATTTATGTGGGGAAGGGATCGAAGTGACTTCGGGGGTATTGGAGGCACAAGCGCGAGAACTGAATCGACAGTTTTTGTTTTCCATTGAGCACCAGCGGCCGTTTGTGACATTGAAGGCGGCGGTGACTCGAGACGGCTTTTTGGCCCGAGAAGATGGGACGAGTCAGTGGATTAGTTCGGAAGAGGCTCGGCTAGACTCGCATCGCTTGCGAGCAGAGCGTGGCAGTGTGATGGTTGGTCGGGGAACGGTTTTGATTGACAATCCGCTATTGACAGCGCGAATTCCTGGAGTTGTGAATCAACCTGTACGAGTTGTTATTGATCCATGGCGGCGATTGACAGGTGACGAGCGTATCTTCGATGATTCTGCAGAGACTTTGTGGCTCAACCGGTTTGATGATCGAGATTTGAGTGTGGACGGAATATTGCAGTATTTATTTGAGCAAGGAATCCGTGGGGTTTTTGTTGAAGGTGGAGCGGAGACATTGCGAAGATTTTTGGTGATGGGGGTTGGTCAAGAGTTGGTTTTGTATTGGGGTGATATTGAATTTGGGTCGGGGAAGGTTTGGGATGGAGGCTGGGGCGGGCTTTCGGGTTTGCCGGTTGTTGACCGAACGATGTTTGGCAGCACTGAGCGGGTGACTTACGATCTTCAGGGTAAGTCGGTTTAACCGGGACCTTGGAACAAGGGTTACGGGTTGGAGTCAAAAGAATCAACAAGAACGATTTTCTTCTCCCAAAACCCAAAAGCCCGGTCTCTGCGCCCTCGGAGCCGGGCACTAATTTTTTAGTCGACTTGATTTTGTTGGAAAGACATTTCGGAAGCTACTGAATGTTTAAAAAATACTTGTGAAGACGCGTGTCGTCGGTGAGCTCAGGGTGAAAGCTGGTGCCGAGGATTTTGCCCTGTTGAACGGCGACATTTTTATCTTGGTAAGTGGCGAGAGTTTTGACGTTTGGGCCGGTTCGAGTGACGATGGGGGCACGGATGAATACGGCTTCTAGAGGTTCGTTCAGCCCGGCGAAATCGAGAGTCGTCTCGAAACTATGAACTTGGGCACCGAAGGCGTTACGGCGAACGGTGATGTCGAGAAGGTTGAGGCTGAACTGGGTTTTGACTTCGATTTCGGCGGCGAGCATGATCATTCCCATACATGTGCCCCAGATCGGTAGCCCCTTTTTTGCGCGGTCGATTATCGCTTTGTCGAGGCCAGTGTGTTGCATGAGGAGGCCGACGGTTGTGCTCTCGCCACCGGGGATGATGAGGCGGTCAACTTGGTCGAGATCATCGGGCGTACGGACTTCAGAGATTTGGTCAGCGGGGTGTCTGGATCGGAGAAGGGATTCGATATGTTTGCTGAAGCTGCCTTGGATGGCGAGGACTCCGACGCGGTTGGACGACATTGGGCTGAGTTTACAGTTCGTGCGCGGGGGGCGGTTGAGTCCAAGTAGAATAGCATCGTGAACTTGGAGCGAAGACCGGTTGAGATTTGGGGCGCGCCGTTTGATTTGTGCGGGCGGATCTATGGGGCGAGGCTCGGACCAGGGGCATTGAGACTTAAGCAGATTCGGAAAACGATTAGTGATTTGGGTTATCAGGCAATACCGATGGGGGATGTTGTGGAGCTGGATTATGAATTGCCAGCAAGTTATTCGGAGAAGATGGATTTGGCTTTGGTAGCCTATGCTGCGCTTTCGATGGCAATTGAAGGGAGTGTGAATCGGGGGGCGATTCCTTTGGTTTTAGGTGGGGATCACAGTCTATCGATGGGATCGGTTTCGGGTGCGCTCAAGGCGGCAGGGACATCCGATACGGCGGTGCTGTGGATTGATGCGCATATGGATTTGAATACGCCATCGAGCAGTGCATCGGGGAATTTTCATGGGATGCCGGTCGCGGCTTTGGTTCGATTAGGGACAGGAAGTGAATCTCGTGATGTTGAGGCACCTTCTTATTGGAATCGGATATTGGAGGAGGTTGTGCCCCAACCGGGTTTGCAGACGGATCACGTTGGTTGGCTCGGTTTGCGGGATGTTGATTCGGGTGAAATTGCGAATTACTCTGAACTTGGAATGGAAACAGCATGGACAATGCATGACGTTGATCATCATGGGATTCCGGCGGTTTTACAGGAGATTGATGCTTGGTTGCGTCGCATTGGGGCAAAGAAAGTTTGGGTGAGTTTTGATGTGGATTCGCTTGATCCGGTTTTGGCTCCGGGAACGGGCACGGCGGTTCGGGGTGGGTTGACTTATCGCGAGGGGCATTTGCTTGCGGAGTTACTTTTTGAAATGTTGATGGCACCGACGGCACCTTATGAGTTGCTTGGTTTGGATCTAGTTGAAGTGAATCCGATGGAAGATATTGGTTCGAATACGACGATTGCGGCGGTGGAGTGGGTTGCATCGCTTTTTGGAAAACGCACGATGCAAGGGAGGAATGGTCGGTAGATGAGTGATGCGATTTCGCGAGTGTTGAGGGAAGAGGCCGATGCATTATTAGCTAAGTCATCGGCGGTTGAACGTGAATATGCATTGATGTTGGAGTGGATATTGGGTTGTCGGGGCAGGTTGGTGACTTGTGGGATTGGGAAGAGTGGACACATTGCGGCTAAGGCGGCGGCGACTTTTGCGTCGACGGGGACACCTTCGTTCTTTTTACATGCGGCGGAAGCGGTTCATGGCGATTTGGGGATGGTGACAGAACACGATGTTGTGTTGGCTTATACGTATTCGGGTGAAACGGATGAAGTTGTGCGGCTTTTCCCGAGTTTTCGGACGATTGGGGCGAAAAGTGCGGTGATGACAGGGCGGCCAGAGAGTTCTGCGGCTCGGGCATCGGACTTGGTTCTGAATGTTGGAGTGAACAAGGAAGCGTGTCCGAATAACTTGGCACCGACGACTTCGACGACTTTGATGCTGGCAATGAGCGATGCGCTGGCGGTGGCGGTGATGGAGGAACGGCAGTTTGGGAGTGAGGACTTTGCGAAGTTCCATCCGGCGGGGGCGTTGGGTAAGCGGTTGTTGCTTACGGTTCAGGATGTCATGCGTCAGGGCGAAGATCTGGCGGCGGTGGCGGTTGATTCGTCGCTAGTTGATGTGATGCGGGCGATTACCTCGGCTGGTGCGGGCGGGGCCTGCGTTGTTGGGGGTTCGGGTGAGTTGTTGGGGTTTGTTTCGGATGGTGACGTCCGGCGATGGATTGTTGATGGTCATTCGGTGACGGCGGGGACGGCGCGTGACTTGATGAGTTCGGGGGGGCCGGTTTGTGAGCCTGGGTTGCTCGCGATTGATGCGTTGGAGGCGTTCCAGAATTATCCGAAGAAGATAGGAGAGATGCCGGTTTTGGCGGACGGTCGCGTTGTTGGGTTGTTGGTGTTGAAGGATTTGTTGAGAAGTGGGATTGTTTAACGGATGAGTCGCTATTCCTTTGGTGGAGAAAATGAAGATACTTTTGAACCGGGCTCTGGCGGGCTCGTCCTCAAGAATAAAATTGGAGTTACTGACCCAAGCGAGATTGGATTAGCAGAGACTCAGGCACTAGATGCCGCTTATCTTTGGAGCTTAGACGAATACGAAACGATATCTCCTTTTTCTCTGGCAGAGCCTAAAAGAATGCACTCCATGTGGTTGGGTTCGATTTATGAATTTGCGGGCCAGTTCCGCACAGTCAATATAAGTAAGGGCGATACTCTTTTTGCGCCGATCGAATTTTTTGAGAAATCCTGTGGCGAAGTTGATCTTCTCATGATTGTCAATACTCCGTGTGATGGGCTTAATAAAGACGCTCTCGTTGAGCGGATTTCGCTTATACATGGCGAGTTGCTTTTGCTCCATCCATTCCGGGAAGGAAACGGTCGAATTGCGCGCTGGTTAGCCGACCTGATGTCGCTCCAAGCTGGTTTTGGAATGCTTAATTGGGAATTTGGCGAAAAAGGCGAGGCGGGTAGAGAGGAGTATTTTGCGGCCTTACGCCTAGCATACTCAAGCAACTTTACTTCTTTGCAGACTTTGGTGCGGAACGCAATCGATACTGGCCAGTTCTAGAATTTCGTTCTACATAGATTCCTTCACACGCAGAACTAGAAACCACAGACTTAACAACACTTTTAGTCTTCTTGGCTTGTGTGTCAATATATTTATTTGTAGAGAGTTTGCTCACACCACTATTTTACCTCCAAGCGCGTCGTCGTGTTAATATGTTCAATAGACAAAAAAAGCTGTCATGCGAATACATGACAGCTTTTTGAATAGATCGTGAATACCTATGCGGATGCTTCTTGAGTAGCGTAGACGCTGATGCGGCGTTTGTCTTTGGGACCCTCGAAGGTGACGATGCCATCGATCTTGGCAAAAATTGTATGGTCGTTGCCCATGCCGACGTTTTCGCCTTTATGGAATTTGGTGCCACGTTGCCGAACGATGATCATGCCGGGCTTTACAACTTGTCCGCCGTAGATTTTGACGCCAAGGCGGTTGGAATTTGAATCGCGACCGTTCTTGGATGAACCCTGACCTTTCTTATGTGCCATTGATTATTTACCTGCTGCGACTTCGGTAATTCGAAGTGTGGTTTGTGGTTGTCGGTGGCCCCAGCGCTTGCGTTGGTTTTTCTTGGCCTTGTAGTTATAACCGTTGATCTTTTTCGCCTTGCCTTGTCGGACGATGGTTGCAGAAACCTTTGCGCCTTTGACTAACGGGCTACCGATGGTGACTTTGTCGCCATCGCAAACCATTACGATCTCGCTGAGCTCGACGGCATCGCCTGCTTCGCCTTCAAGCTTTTCAACGATGATCATTTCATCCTTTTCAGCTTTATACTGTTTTCCACCCGTTTTGACAATTGCGTACATGATCCAAATCCTCCGAGTCCAATGCGCCTCAGACGTGAAGTCGCGAACAGAAATTATGGCAGAGGTTTTGGTGTGGTAGCAAGGACTTGGGTTGAGTTCGGGTCGGTTGGTCGGTTTTTGGGTCAAATCGCCTAGAAGTTTAGGCGGCCTTGTTTGATTCTTCGGTGATTCGGTTGGGGCCGGAGACTTGATTTCGTCCGTTGTGTTTGCTCGCGTAGAGGGCGAGGTCGGCAATTTTGAGAATTTTTTGCGGGTGAATCCCGTTGTTTGGGGCGGTTGCATAGCCGAGAGAGGCGGTGATTGGTTTTTGGATGCCATCGGGAGCGACAAAGACAACTTTTCGAATGAGGTCAAGAGCGGAAAGAGCGATGATTTCGGTGGTCTGGTCATCTGCACCGGGGAGGATCAGAGTGAATTCTTCGCCACCATATCGGGCGGCCATGCCTTTTTCGCCAACTGCGCGTTGGAGAGCTTTGGCGACTCGGCGGAGAACGTCGTCGCCGGCATCGTGACCGTAAGTTTCGTTAAACAGGCGGAAGTGATCGACGTCGACCATGACGACTCCAACTTTATGGCGGTGACGGCGGACTTCTTCACATTGTTCGCCGAGAAAATCTTGGAGAGTTCGGTGGTTGCAAAGCCCAGTGAGGGGGTCGGTGGTTGCCATTGTCTCGGTGTGTTCGAAGAGAATGGCGGATTCAATAACAAGGGAAAGCTGTTCGGCAACGGTTTGATGCAGGTCTCGTTCGGTGAGGAATGACTCTCTTTCGAGTGGGGCAAAAAGTTCTAGATAACCAAGTTTTTCGGTTGCTACTTGGAGGGGAAGGAGGGCACGGAAGCAGGTGTCCCAGATTTCCCAAGTGGCGATGTGGGTGACATGTTCAGGGGCGGACGTCAAGGGGATGTTTTGTCTACCTGGTCGATCTTGGGCGGTTGCGATGGCGGTGAGTTTGCCGTTTTTACTGACCCATACTCGAACAGCGAGAAGATTGAGGGCGCCTCGAATAGAGTGAGATGCGTGGAGTGCCGAGGGCTGGACCGTTTGATGGAGTTTGAATGCGGTGCCAATGCGCTTGAGGACGGTTGCTTCTCGTTCGGCGGATTCGAGTTGTTGGATTCGTTGAATAATAGCTTCCCGAAGTTGCAGTTCTTCAGGAGAGTCGGCGGGTAATGATCGCCAGTTTACAATGTGAGTGACAAGGGTGTCCACGGTCTGTTCTAATATGAAATTGTTGGTTTTTGTTAAAGGAAACTCCAGCCGTTTTGATGCTATTTCAAGAACTATTCAAGGATTTGAGACGTCAGCTAAGAGGTGAAGTCTTTTTCTTGGTTCCGCGCGGGGGTTTTCTTCTTGGTTTCAGTTGGCCTGGGGGTCATGTTTGGCTGTGGGGGCGGGGGTGGGGGAGGATCTACAGGATCCACGGGACGTGCACCGGGGTCTTGTCTAGTTACGACGGCACTTGGCAATATAAATTATTCGACGATTTGGGGCAATTCTCCAACGAATGCCAGTCAGGTTATACAGATTATTGATGCAGATGGGTTTACGATTCGATCTGATTCGGTTAATCGATCTGGGGCAGTTTCGAGCTTTTTGCCGATCAGCAATGTTTCAGCGGGCATTCATTTGCTCAAAGCAACCGTTTATGCGGCGGCAAATGCAAGTGGGACGGTGCTCGGCGAATCAAGCCAAGTTGTTGATCTTTGTTCGGCAGCTCCGGCTTCTGCGACTGTGGCGGTTTCCACTCAATTTGGACTTTCAGCAAGTGAACTTTCGTTCATTCCGAATCCGGTTTCAGTTGAAAAGGAAACGATCATTCCCTTTGTGGCGACTCCCATGAATGGCAACCAAGCGGTTTTCGTGCCGGTTGGTGATTTGAGTTGGAGCGTGAGCGGAAGCATTGGAACAATTTTAAGTTCGGTTGGCCAATTCACGGCGACAACGGTTGGAAATGGGACGGTGACTGTGAGTTCGGCGAGTACATCGCTTTCAAAAGTGGTTCCTGTGACGGTCACTCCGCGTGTTACTCAGCAATCGAAATGGACGGTTTTGGTTTATCTGAATGCGGCGAACGACTTGTATTCATATAGCACCTTGAATGTGAATCAGATGGAGCAAGTTGCTTCGAATTCTGATGTTCGATTTGTGGTGCAGTGGAAGCAGAGCAAAAGCGACTTTGGGGGGTCTACTTTTGATGGGGTGCGGCGTTATTTGGTGAAGCCGGATAACACATCTGCGATTGTAAGCGATGTTGTGCAGAATAATTTACGCGATTCGAATGGCAATGCGCTTGATATGGGGAGTACGGATACTTTGCGAGACTTTATTGCTTGGGGGAAGGCGAATTATCCAGCAGATCGCTATTGCATTATTTTATGGAATCACGGAAATGGTTGGAAACGATCAATTGACGATCAGCCGACTCGGGCTTTTAGTTACGATGATCAGTACGGGACTTCGATTAAGAGTTGGGAGACCGATGCGGCGTTTGTTGGTCAGCACTTTGACATCTTGGCTTGGGACGCGAGTTTGATGCAAATGATGGAAGTGGCGTATGAAGTTCGGAATCATGCGGATTACGTGGTTGGGAGTGAAGAAAGCCCGCCGGGAGAAGGGTATCCGTACCACTTGATTTTTGATAACTTCCGAGATAATCCGAACGCGCCAACGGATGTTTTGGCGAGTGCTTTTGTGCAGGGAATGCAGGAACAAGCCCAACCTGGCGGTATTTATGAGTTTAGGAATATCACTCAAAGTGTGCTTGAATCGGCAAAATTGGATGCGGTGGTGACGGCAATTTCGACTTTGGCGGATGATATGAGTGCGAATAACTTGTTGATTGCTGCTCAGATTCAGTCGATTCGGAATTCGGCGCAGAGTTATTCTCCGGGGCCGAGCCGGGTTTATCGTGACCTTTATGACATTTGTTTGCGGCTTGAGGCAGATGGGACAATTCCTGGTTCAATTCAGACCAAAGCGGCGGCGGTTCGGACGGCGATCAACGATGCAGTAAAGTACGAGTATCACAATACGAGGTCGGCGAATAGTCATGGCATTTCGATTGATTTTTCAAGTAATGGTTCTTATGCGGCTTATCGCAGCGATTACATTCGCATGAAATTTGCGAATGATTCGACTTGGGATCAGTGGCTTGAAGTTGCGCCGTAGTAAATAAAATTTAAAGGGCCGGCTTTGAAACCGGCCCCTGGGCTGGAGGGTTGCTCAATTCACCAGGAGGAGGGCGTCTCCGGTGATTTGTGGGCTTTCTGGCTGCTCCCCGTTTTCCTTTAGGGAGTTGATTGTCATATTCCCTCGGAACGCATGTGGCCTCCTTGCTTAATTGCGAGGGTGTGGGGGTTGGGTGGGAAATCGGGAGAATTTGCCGGTGCATTATTGCGGGGGTTGGCTGAGGACCCGGCGGTTAGGGGACCTTCTTGAGTGAATTGGGCGGGGCTGTGGCATAATTGTTGTTCGTTTCCCAGTTGGGAACCAGGTACGTCGAATGAGCGAAGTAGATCAAGAAAATTTTGATGGCGCCTCGGATAAGAATTCCGTGGATATGTCGGAGGGCCGTAATGATGGTCGCACCCGACCCCGTCGCCGTCGCAAGGTGAGTTTCCTTACTCTGAACAAAATTGACCATGTTGATTATAAAGACACGGCGATGTTGTCGAAATTTGTGAGCGAGCGAGGCAAGATTTTGCCGTCACGCCAAACCGGAAATACGGCAAAGCAACAGCGAATGATTTCGAACGCAATTAAGAGTGCGCGCGAAATGGCTTTGCTGCCGTTTGTTGTGAGTGAAGCGATTGATAGTGGCCCGCGCCGCCGCTCGATGGGCGACGATCGTGGTGATCGAGGCGACCGTGGAGATCGCGGTGACCGAGGCGATCGTGGCGATCGTGGCGATAAAGGCTCGAAGAACGATTCGGCTGAATAATTAATGAGTTGAACGTGAAATGGGTGAGAATCTCAGATTCTCACCCATTTTTTGTTTGGTATTGAAAGAGAGCAGTAATTGAGCTGTCTTCGTTAATGATATCGGGTTGACGGACGTATCCGCATTTTTCCAAGATTCTCATTGAAGGTTTGTTTTCTGGATCGACGGTGGCGATAATTTTGTTTATCTGCCACTCTTCCTTGCTGTGATTTGTTAATGCGCTAACGACTTCGGTAGCTAATCCTCTGCTTGAATACGGTTTCTTGATAACGTATTTGATCTCCGGGAGAACTTGTCCGCCGGGGTGAGTGAGTCCGACAAATCCCAGGCATATTTGATTCAATTTGTCTTCGATTAGGAACAAGCCATATCCCTTTTTTGCGTAATTATTTTGGGTTATTATGATCCATCGGCGAGCGTCCTCAGGTGTGATGGCAGACGAGTCGCCAACAAATCTCATTAACTCGAGATCCGCGTAAACCGCCATCATTTCTTCGAAATCGGACTCATTTATTTGTCGAATTTGAGTTCGCTGAGTTTCAAGAATGATGGTGGGGATCATTGCTTTTGGGTATATCGAATTCCGATGGAGAAATCGGCGCCGACGTTAATGGCGCGGTTCATATTGAACCATCCGATGTCGCCATCTTCGCTGATCCAGTACGTCCATGTTCCGTTTTTGGTGGCTTGGGATAAGCCAAGAGAAACGACGCGGTTGGTTTGGTCGAGGTAGGGCTGTTTGTTATCGACTGGAGAGCCTTCGGAAGTGACTTGAAGAATCCAAGTTTGCGATGTTTTTGGGCTGTAAGCGAGGGCGAGATTGTAGGTTGGAACCCAGTTGCGGGTGTCGCTCCAGAGGGTGCTTTGGGATTGGTAGATAAGGCTGCCTTGGGCGGAGAAGTTGTAGCGGGGGGCGAGTTTCCAGGTTTGGTAGGCACTGATGGCGAGGTCGATTCCGCCGCTCCCGAGAAGAAGATTTGGGTTTCCGGTGGGGAGTTTGAGGGAGATTTGGGGTTCGCCGGGAATCCGGAATGAGTAGCCGAGGGTGAGGTCTCCGAATCCGGTGCCGGAATCGACAACGGTGCCATCGTGAAGGCGGAATCGATTGCGACCATAAGGAGTGCTTTCTCGTCCGGGTGAGAAATGGTGGACAACGCTTTGGTGCCACCAGTCGATGAAGGGATCGAGTACGCCGCCGCCACGATGGATGAGGGGAAGCGAAACGAGCCATTCACCTTGTTCGGTTGCGAACCTGCGGGAGTATCGGAGTCGCCATGTCTCGCCATCTTCGCGAATTGTTGAATAGCTTCGGAATTCATTTTGAATGAGGAGCTGCCAATCGGAGCTAGCCGTACCGGGGGCGAGTAGCGGGCCAAATGGGAGCGGCCGAAGGTAGGTTTGGTTAATGCCGCGAGTGATTTGGATTGGAAGTATTTGGTCTGGGCTTTGTTGGTTTTGTGCAACTGAGGCAGCCGTTATAGACGTAAGTACGATGAGAGTAGCCAATCTTCCTTGCATTGCGTATTATTTTTGCACTTTTTTGTTAATTTCACATTTTTGTGCCTAAGTATGAAAAGTATGAATTGTATAATGAATCCAACGAAATGGGTGTGGACTTTGACCAATGTTTTTATGGCTCCGTTACGGTGGGTGAACGGGGTCAGATTGTAATTCCTGCGGAAGCTCGGGCGGCTTTGGGAATTCAGCCAGGTGACAAGTTGCTGGTTATGCGTGATCCTGTTCACCCGGGTTTGATGGTTTGTTCGTTTGGAGTGATGAACGAATTTTTGGAAGAAATTAAGGCAAAATTGGCGAAAGCTGAACAAGAGTTCGTTCCGATTGACGCGGGTGAGGAAGAGAAGTAAATGATTGCATTCTATTTAGCAGTAATGACTTCGGCGTATATTCAAAGTGCGCCGGTTTTGACTTTGGAAGAAGCACTTGCGATTGCTGAGCAAAGTGCTTTTTCTATTCGACTAGCGCAGAGTGACATTACCACTGCTAAATCAAATGCCGCGGTTGTCAAGGCGGCGCTGGGGCCAGGAGCAACCCTTTCTGGGCAGACACAGTGGAGCGAGGCTCGGAATTCAGGTGGTTTTGGTCAGAATGGGTCGAATACGACAAGTACGATCAATTTGGCAGTTCAGCAGATTATTGATATATCGAGAGTTAGGACTTTGCAGGCTGAATCGGCTCAGCTCAATGTGAAGGTTTCTGAGTTTGCGAAATTGGGCACATTGAATGAACTTAGGGGGCAAGTCAAGGCGAAGTATTTATCGGTTTTACAAACTCGCGAGTTGGTGACGATTCAGGAGGGAACGGTTAAGTCAGCTCAGGGTCGATTAGAGAAAGCACAGATTCGATTTGAAGCGAAGGCGATACCAAAATTTGATGTTTTGCGATTGGAATCTGATTTGAAGAAAGCTCAGCAAGATCTGATTCAAGCGACGGGGAATTATCGGTTAGCTAAACAAGATTTGAACAACTTGCTTGCGCGTCCGGTTGAGACTGATTTTGAGCCGGAAGCGTTGCCAGAGCTAGATAAAACCATGGCTGATCCGATGGTTTATGTTCGTGGTTCGCTGGAAAATCGACCGGAAGTCAAGCAAGCGGAGACATCAATTGAAGCGCTCACAAAGAATCGTGAAGCAGAACAACGGGCGGCTCTGCCGACCTTGACTTTGCAAGCAGGTCACACAGAGATCATTGATCCGGGGTTTGGTCAGCCGGATCGAACGACTTCGGCGAGTGCGACGATAAGCGTTCCGATTGTAACGGGCGGGGCGATCAAGGCCAATACGCAACGCGCTCGCGAGCTTGAAGAGCGCGCAAAAATTCTGTTGCAACAGCTCCAGTTAGCGGTTGCGTTTGAAGTCAGAGTTGCATTGACGCAGTTCGAAACTGCGGTTGCGAGCTATGAATCTGCGGCGCAGAATCGGATTTTGGCCGAAGAATCGTTGAGGTTGGCACAACTTCGCTACGACGAGCAAGTTGGGATTTTGTTGGATGTGACGATTGGTCAAGCAGATTTGACTTCGGCTCAATCGGCGGAAGTTGTGGCGGCTTATCAACTGCGGTTGGCTTACGCGGCTTTGCAGAAAGCAGTTGGAATTGACGACTTGAAGAATTTGCCGCCGGCGGATTCGAAAGTGGTGAAGGAGGAAGATAAATGAAAGGAATCTGGTTATTGAGTTTGATCGTGGTTGCTGGTTTGACGGTTACGGGTTGTGTTAACCGCAAGGGCCAGGAACAGGCGAAGAAAGTGGCGGCGATTGTAACGGATCAATCTACACCAGTTGAAGTGTTTAGTGTTAATGCGAGCAACGTACCGAAGCTATTGGCGCTTACGGGACAGGTGGTTACTGATGATGATGTGGAAGTTTCTGTAAAGGCACCGGGCCGACTCTCAGTCGTTTATGTGAAAGAGGGATCGATTGTTTCTGCGGGCCAGGTAATTGCAATCCAAGAGGGACGGGAAGCCCAGACTCGAGTGAGTCAGGCACTTGCGAATCAACAAGCGGCGGCATCGGCTTTACGGCAAGCTCAACGGGATGCAACAGTTGCCCCTGACCGAACTGCGGCGGCGGTTCGGGCGAGTGAAGCAAGGGTTCGACAAGCCAAAGCTGCCCTGCTCAAAGCAAAGAATGGCTCGCGGAGCGAGGAAAAGGCTCAAGCAAAATCAAACGTAGCTCGCACAAAGAGTGACCTGGATTTAGCTCGTAAGACGCTGGATCGTTCGATTCGACTTGAAAAAGAAGGTGCGATTTCGACAGCCCAACTTGAAATTGATCAGAACCGTTTTGACAATGCTCAATCGGCTTATACCAGCGCGGTCGAACAGTACAATTTGATTTTAGAAGCTACTCGACCCGAGGATATTGATCAAGCTCAAGAGGCAGTCAAACAAGCGGAAGAACAACTCAAGCTTGACAAAGCTAATCAAAAGCTTGATCCTTCAGCACGAGACCGGGTTGATTCAGCTCGTGCGCAACTCAATGCAGCGCAGGATGCGGTTCGACTTGCTCAGATTGCGGTAGATGATTTGACAGTTCGCGCTCCAATGAGTGGGAAGATCAGTGGTAAGCCCCTTCAAGCAGGAACGTTGGTTTCGCCTGGCGTTGCGGTTGCTCGATTGATTGGCACAGGCGGAATATTTTTTGAAGCAGAGGTACCAGAAAAAGATATTGCTGAGGTTGTCCCTGGGATGACCGTTGAATCGACGGTTCAAGCTCTGGGTGACATTGTCTTGACCGGAAAGGTGGTTTCGATCAGCCCGCTTGCGAGCAATTTGGGCCGACTTTATTCGGTTCGAGTTTCAATCAGTGAAGCGGCTGGCAAAATCAAGCCGGGGATGTTTGTGCATGGCGAATTGAAGCTCGGAACGATCAAAGATGTTTATGTTGTTGCAAACAACGTTTTGATCCGTGACGGTGAAGCAACGAGTGTTTATGTGGTGACGTCGGAGACGAAGGACGGTAAATCGCAGATGGTGGCAAAGAAGAAGGCGGTCAAATTGCTTCGGACTGATGGCGAAGCGGCGGTAATCGACGGACTTGCTCCAGGCGATCAAATTGTTAAAAAGGGTCAATCGACATTGTTCGATGGTGCGCCAGTCAAGATTGACGATGGCAAATCTGCGGCGGAAACTACGACTGAGAAAAAGCAAGGCGAATAACGGATGGGTTTAACTAAGACAGCGATTACGCGGCCAGTCTTCATTTTGATGTTGATGGTTGCAGCGATCATGATGGGATGGATCGCCTACAACAGCATGCGGGTTGAGCTGAATCCGGATGTTAACTTTGGGGTTGTGACCGTATCAACTGC
Organism: Fimbriimonadaceae bacterium; assembly: GCA_046154445.1. Taxonomy (GTDB): domain Bacteria; phylum Armatimonadota; class Fimbriimonadia; order Fimbriimonadales; family Fimbriimonadaceae; genus UphvI-Ar2. The sequence goes on from JBJXDW010000103.1 coordinate 15,426, forward strand.
TTACCCCGGTGCGGGTCCGGATGAAATCAATTCTTTGATTAGCAAAAAGATCGAAGATGCAGTTACGGGTATTGCAAACGTTCGTGAAGTGACTTCTTCAAGTCAAGAAGGAGTATCAATTGTTGTTGTTAACTTTGAGATCGGTAGTAACATGGATGTTGGGTTAAACGATGTTCGATCCAAAGTCGATGCAGTTTTGGGTGACTTGCCAAGAGAATCTTTGCGTCCGGTCGTTGATAAATTGGATACTTCGAGTGATCCGGTTATTACTTTGGCCCTTAAAAGTAAGGGTTTGAGTAATCGGCAGTTGCGTGATCTTGCGGACAATGTTTTGAAAGATCGACTTGCTCGCGCAAAGGGTGTGGCGGCGGTTTCTGTTTTAGGGGGAGAGGAACGTGAGATTCAGGTTCAGTTGAAGCGAGATGCTTTGCTTCGCTATGGAATCGGTGTAGCGGATGTTCAGCGGGCCGTTATTTCAGGGGCATTGAACGTGCCTGCTGGTCGGCTATTGAGCGGAGACGAAGAATTTACGGTTCGGGTTTTGGGTGAATTTGATTCGGTTGAAGCGCTTTCAGATTTGTATTTAACGATTAGCGATCCTCAGCAACGTGCACCGAGTAAGCAAGTTCGGTTGGGTGATGTTGCATCGGTAATAGATGCCAATAAGGAGCGACGCCAAACAAGTCGGGTTGATGGTTCGGACTCAGTAGTTATGATCATCCAGAAGTCTCAGCAGGGGAACTCGGTTGAGATTAGTAAGGCAATTGCACGGCCCAGTGATTTGTATAAAGACTCTGAGGGTAAGTCAATTAGTTTGCTTGACCAGCTTGGTAAGCAGTACGGCGTTGACTTTACGATAACCCAAGACACATCGAAGACCATTGAAGAGAGTTTGCTTGACCTTAATATTGCGATTTTCTTCGGAATATTTTTGGTTGGAGCTGTCATTTGGGTGTTTTTGCATAACTTCCGGGGAACGCTCATTGTCAGTATTGCGATTCCGGTCTGTTTATTTGCGACTTTGATTGCTTTGTGGATCTTTGGATTCACGATCAACAACCTTTCCATGCTGGCTTTGAGTTTGGCAATTGGGGTTTTGGTTGATGACTCAATTGTTGTGATTGAGAACGTTTATCGTCACTTGAAAATGGGTGAGAATCCAGTTGAGGCGGCGATTAATGGCCGGGCGGAAATTGGACTCGCTGCGATTGCGATAACTTTGGCGGACGTGGTTGTGTTTTTGCCAATCGGTTTTATGGGCGGGATTGTTGGACAGTTCTTTAGACCGCTTGGTATCGGTTATGCAATTGCGGTTATGTTCTCATTGTTTGTTTCATTTACTGTGACACCGATGTTGGCGGCACGCTGGTATCGGCAGGGTGAGAATTGGGAAGAGCCGGAAGGACGATTTGCCAAATGGTTTGAGCATTCATTTGAGCGCTTTGCAAACGGCTATCGCAAATTGCTTCGAGTCAGCTTGCATAACAAGTGGTACTTCTTTGGAGGAGGTTTTGCGGTTTTGGTGGCAACCTTTAACTTTATTGGAGGAGGCTTTGCGCCAACGCCAGAAGCCGCATTAGGAACTGCAAAGAACATCGTTCCGATGGTTGCCATGATTGGAGTTTTGATTTTTGTTGGAAATTTGATTGTCACTCGCAAGCCAAGATTTTCGATCTTCCTTGGTGTTTTGGGGTTTGCGGCATTGTTTGTTGCTGCCCCGCTAGTTGGTCAGGCTTTTGGAGCTTGGAAGAAGGAAGCGGTCTTCAAATTCCAGTTTGCTCCTTCGAGTGATGGCGGTCAAGTGCAGTTGAATGTTGAGTTGCCAGCTGGTTCATCATTGGAAAAAACGCAGCTTGCGGTTTCCGAGGTTGAAAAAGTCGTCATGGCTCATCCGCAAGTTGAGTTCACGGTTACCCGTCTTGGACAGCAAGGCGGTGGTGGCTTTGGGGCGGGCGTTAGTGGGACACAGTACGCCCAGATCACGGCAACCTTACGTGAAAAGGAAGCTTTGCTTGACAAGATGATGCCATGGGTGAAACATGAGGGCAAGCAACGCCCAATGAATGTGACTTCGGATGCAGTTGTTTCGGACTTGATTCAAGAAGTTGGTCGGGTTCCAGGCGTCAAAGTGAATATTACGGCCGCGGGTGGCTTTGGTTTTGGTGCGGCAATTCAGTTGGCGTTGAAATCGAACAACCGTGAGCTTTTGCAATCGACGGCAACGAAGATCCGTGACGGATTGGCAGCGGGCGCGATCAAAGGGGTTATTTCTCCTGAGATGAGTAGTAAACCGGGTAAGCCAGAACTTCGTGCGGTGCCGGATCGCCCTCGGATGGCGGCAGCGAATGTCAGCGTTCAAGATTTAGGGGCTACGCTGCGGGCACTTTATGAAGGCGATGATACGGCGAAATTCCGGGTTGATGGTCAAGAATATGATATTCGCGTTATGCTTGATTTGGCAGACCGAAACAACCCCGAGCTATTAAGTACAGTTCCGGTTACCTTTAGAGAAGGAAACCCCATTTTCCTCGATGAAGTTGCGACAATTCAGCGTGGAAAGAGCCTTGATAAGATTGAGCGTCGTGACCGGGAGGAAGTAATTCAGGTTAACGCTGAGCTTCTGCCCGGCTTTGCGGCGGGATCGGTCCAGGGTGAAATTGATGCTTGGCTTGTTAAAGAAAAGATGTTACCGGAAGGTGTTTCGGTTCGGGCACTTGGTCAGGCCGATGCTCAACAACGAGAAACGGTTTATTTGTTCGGTGCGCTTGGTCTTGGCTTGGTCTTGGTTTATATGATCTTGGCCTCTCTCTTTAACAATTTGCTTTATCCGTTCATCATTCAACTTGCGCAGCCGCAGGCGATGGTCGGGGCTTTGCTGGCGTTGGTATTGACAGATAAAGCACTTAACATTGTTGGATTTATCGGGATCATTGCCTTGGTCGGTTTGGTAGGTAAGAATGCCATCCTTTTGGTTGACTATGCAAATACCTTGCGGGAGCGTGGAGTCGATCGGTTTGAGGCTTTGGTTGAATCGGGCGGAACTCGGATCCGACCGATTATGATGACGACGGTTGCCTTGATTGCGGGGATGTTGCCAGTTGCGCTTGCGATCGGTCGCGGTTCTGAGTTCCGAGAGACGATTGGAATAACGATTATCGGTGGGACTTTGCTCTCGACGTTTTTGACGCTGCTTGTTATTCCATGTTCTTACTTGATCTTTGACGAGTTCTCGGATCGGTTGGGTCGGCTGGTGAATCGAATAACAAAGCGGGCACCGGCTAAAGTCGAGATTCCGGATTCACCAACGGTTCCAGATGACGAGGTTTGACCTTTTGGTTAACGGATTGATTAACTTGTGAATGGAAATCCAAGTGAGCCGAGGAACAACGAAGTTTCTAAGAAACAACTATGTCTGACTTGATCCCCGGCTACACGGGGATGACATTCACATCTGGAACTGGATTTTGATTACTCAAAGTTGAGGGTGAGTGTGGGTTTGGTGGCTTCTTCGCTGTTGGTGCTGTAGCACTTGTAAATCAAACTCTCTCCGGCTTCGTCGGGGGTGAGGGCGCTGGTCAGTGCGAAAGCAAGTTCCTTGTTGCTTGTTTTGCGGGCGTCTTGGAGAGCGGCCATGAATTTACTGTCTTCGCTACCAAGTTTTATTGTGATTTTTGTGGGTCCAGATGCATTGGCATACATGGCAACAGGGCTCGTCGCGATGATCGATTCTTTGCCGGACTTGGGTCGGATTGTTGATGCGTTCTCGAATTTGAAACTGTTTTCGCTGAAGTTCGGCGTGACAGAGCGAATTTGGATGGGGAATTTTTTGCCGAGTTCTTCGTCAATATTGGGATTGGGGACGAAGTAAAGGGTAAGTTCCGCGGAGGTTAGTTTGCTGGCGGGGAGTTTGCTGATGTCGAATTTCATGACCGACCAGGAACCGGCGTCACCGATGTTTTCGTCACCAACAGCTTTACCATCGGAGCCCCAGCATCGAAGGAATGGGTCGCTGGCTTGGTCGGCGGCGAAACCATAGACCCAGATGTCGTCGGTTGGGTGGAGGTTGACGGTTTGGGCGGCGGCAAAGAGGGCGAGAGCAGTAATCATGTGGTTATTCTGACGTGTTTGTTGGATGGGTGGTTTTGTTGGCGTGACAATTTGTTGATTGCCGTGGTGGAGATTTGGCTTGGAAAGGCGCGGCTTTCGCCGGGATGGCAAGTTGTATGGGTGTCAAAATGAACTTATGACGCATGCTTTGCGCGTATTGGAGTGGGACATGGTGCGGGAACAGCTCCTAGCTCAGTGCGAATCGGCACTCGGGGGAAAGCTTGCGACTGAACTCTTGCCATCGCATGTGCGGGAAGATGTTGCGACGAAGCAGGCGTTGACGACGGATGCGCTGCGGATGTACGACACGGGTTTGCCTGGCTTGAGGGGGCTTTATGATGTTGGGGAGCCAGCAAAGCTTGCGAGCAAGGGAGCGGTTTTAGAAGGAGCGACTTTGGCGAAAATTGGTCAGAGTGTGCGAGTTGTTGATTCGGCCCGCAAGGCAATCTTGGGGTACGGGGGCGAGACTCCTCGATTGAGAAGTAAGGCGGAAATGATTCCGGATTTGGGGTGGCTGGGGTCCAAGTTGGATCGCTGTTTTGATTTGGACGGGGAGATGCTTGACGAAGCAAGTCCGGCGTTGTCGATTGCGCGCTCGAATAAGGCGAAAGCCAACAAACGGATTCTTGAGAAGATTCATAGTTATACGACAGGGCCGAGCCGGGAATTTTTGAGTGATACGGTTTTTACTCAGCGGAACGGTCGGTATGTGATTCCGCTCAAAGCTGAGCATAAGGGGAAGATTCGGGGAATTGTGCATGATTCGAGTGCGAGTGGTTCAACAATTTATGTTGAGCCAGAAGCGGTGGTTGAGCTGGGGAACCAATTACGGCAAGCAGAAGTTGCAGAGCAAACTGAGATCAAGCGAATCTTGAAGGAGCTTTCGGCGGAAGTCGGAATGCACAGCCAGGAGGTTGGGATTGCACTTGATACGGGAGCCGAACTAGATTTGGTTTTTGGGATAGTTCGGCTTGGGGTCAGTCAAGATGGGTGTTTGGTTGAGCTTGTACCGGGGGAAGGGATTAAGATTTCGAAGGGTCGTCACCCATTATTGGATCGAGACGTTGCGGTTCCGTTGTCGATGAAATTGGGTTTGGGGGAACCGAGTGTTTTGATAACCGGGCCGAATACGGGCGGTAAGACGATTGCGATGAAAACGGTTGGGCTTTTTGTTGCAATGGCTCAGTGTGGAATGATGGTTCCGGCGCAGGTTGCGGAAGTCGGGGTTGTGAGCCAGATTTGGGCGGATATTGGGGACGAGCAGTCGCTTGAGCAGAGTCTCTCGACATTTAGTGGGCACATCAAGAACATTGCTTATGCGCTTGGTCAGTTGCGGCCGGGGGCTTTGGTTTTGATTGATGAAGTTGGCGCAGGGACAGATCCGGATGAAGGGGCGGCTTTAGCTTCGGCTTTGCTCAATGCTTTTTTGGATCGCGGGGCGGTGGTTATGGCGAGTACGCACTATGGTGAGCTCAAGATGTTTGCGAGTGATCATCCAAAGCTTGTCAATGCGAGCATGGAGTTTGATTTAAAATCGCTCGCGCCAACTTATCGATTTTTGGCGGGCACACCGGGGAGTAGCCATGCGCTGAAGATAGCGTCGCGTTACGGGATACCGAAGGATGTAGTTGAGGCAGCGGAGCAAGGTTTTTCGGATCAAGAGCGTGATATTGGGAAGATGCTGGAGCAGTTGGAACACGCGCAGCGCCGGGCGCAGAAAGCGCAGAGTGAGGCGGACAAATTGGCAGAAAGGTTGCGCCGGGTCGAGGCGGAAGCGGAACGCAAAATTGAGCAAGCTGAGGCGGCGCGTAAGCGGGTTGGGGAACGGGCTAGCAATGAATTGACTGAATTGTTGAGGCAAATTCGGATCGAAGCGGAAGAAGTGTTTGAGAAAGTTAAAAAAGATCGATCGCAGGGATCGATTGATGAGGCGCGGAATCGGTTGCGGACCTTGAATGAGGCAGGGGCGGAATTGAGCCGAGAAGTTCGACCGGTTGAGCCTGAGGAGGATCGAGGGATAGCGCTTCGAAAAGGGGTAAAGGTCAAAGTTCGCAGTTTAAATATGACGGGGATTTTGCTCGGTGATCCCAAATCGGGGAAGGTTGCAGTTCAAGCGGGGGCATTGCGGCTTGATATTGAAGTCAAGGATTTGGTTCCGCTGGAAGCACCAGTTAAGCAGGCGGTGAAGAAACGGGCGGGATCGAAAGTGGCGACTCGGATGCGTTTAGAGAAGGCGACGAAGTTGCGGCGGGAGTTACATTTACGGCAGATGCGAGCGGAGGAAGCGGAGGAAACGCTTGACCGGTTTTTGGATGATGCGATTGTAGCCGGTGTGGATGAAGTTCGGATTATTCATGGGAAGGGGACGGGAGTTTTGCGAAAGTTGACTCACGATATGTTGCGCCGGCATTCGCAGGTGCTTTCTTTTGAGGAAGCTGATGCGGGTGATGGTGGGCAGGGAGCAACGATTGCTCGGCTACAATAGGGGACGTGGACAGTGCTGACGCCCTAATTGATGCCGCTCAGAAGGTGCGAGCGAACGCTTATGCGCCTTATAGCGTCTATTCAGTGGGTGCAGCGGTGCGCGGAGCGGACGGAAAAATTTACACTGGTTGTAACGTTGAGAATGTCAGCTTTGGGTTAACGATGTGCGCGGAGCGAGTAGCGATCGGTCAGATGGTTGCTTCTGGTTGTCGGAAGGTTGCTGAAGTAGCGATTTCGACCAGGGATGGCGGCACGCCCTGTGGGATGTGTCGACAGACTTTGGCGGAATTTACGAATGAGCCGGAACGGGTGACGATTTGGCTCGTCAATGAAGCTGGGAAACGACACTCGTTCTCCTTGGCGGACTTGATCCCGAACAGTTTTCAAACAGATTTAGGATTGGAGAATTAGGAAATAGCGTGAAGAATTCAAACACAGTTGTTAAATGGTTGGCGGCGTTTGTTGCCCTTGTTGTGGTTTTAGGTTGCGGAGGTGGTGGCGGCGGAGCGTCGACTACCGGCGGTGGTGGTGGTGGAACGGGTACGGCCCCTTCGGCTGGTCAGTATCTTGAGTTTTTAAAGAACGGTGTTAAAACTGACCCACTCAATGCGGCAGTTGGCGATACGTTGGTTGCGCAATTTGTGAACTACGATCAATTTGGAACTCGGACTCCATTGGCCGTGACGAACTGGAGCTTGACGGGATCGGGAAGTGGTTCTTCAGTTACAGTTAATGGCGCAGGAATTGTGAATATTTTGAGTGCGCCCCCAGGCTACGTTAATTTGGCGGCTACGGCTCAGGTGGTTGGTCAGCCGAAGACTTTGAACCAAGATATTCGGGTTGCGCCGGCGACGGGGACTTTTGTAGCGGGTCGCGTGTTAGGGAATAATACATCGGTAGGAATAACTGGTGTTCAGCTTGAATTTGTTGATGTTGGCGGTAACGTCGTCGGTGCGGCTTTGACGGATAGTACGGGTCGATTTAGCGGACAAGTTGGAAACGGTGCGGTGAAACTGAAGATGAAGCCGAGTTCGGTTCCGGTGGCGTATTTTGCGTCGCTCAAATACCAAAGTGTTGACTATGCGATTTCTGGAAATGCATGCCTGCTTTCGGTACCTACGATTGTGCCGGGCTCGACGGCGACGTTCCCATCGTCGATTTTTATTCCGAGACAGGTGGACGGACCACCGCCACCCCCGACGGGTTGTAGTAACTAAGCCGATATTTGCTTAGAAAACGAGACTCGGCGGAAAAACCGCCGGGTCTTTTTTTGGAGTGAAATCAAGGAGAAAACGATAAATGAAAATGATTGAAAATATTCCGGTATTTGGTGAGATGGACGAAGGTGCGTTTACCCAGATTAAGAATGCCCAAGAGACAGGAGCTTATAAGGTTGCATTAATGGGAGATCATCACCTCGGATATGGTGTTCCGATTGGTGGTGTGGTGGCTTATCACGAAATGGTTTCGCCTTCGGGGGTTGGATATGACATTGCGTGTGGGAACAAGGCGGTCTTGACGGACGCGCGAGCGGAGGATGTTCGGCAAAAAATTCGCACGATTATGGACGACGTTTTTCGAACGATTAGTTTTGGGGTTGGTCGGACGAATGAAGAAGATGTTGACCACCCATTGTTTGATGATTCGCTTTGGCAGGACAATTCGGTTTTGAAGTCGATGAAGGATAAAGCGCGAGCTCAATTGGGGACGGTTGGGAGCGGAAACCACTATGTCAATGTGATGATTGATGAGAAAGATCGGGTGTGGGTTGGTGTTCACTTTGGTTCGCGGGGGCTTGGGCACGGGATCGCAAGTTATTACATGGATCAAGCGAAGCGGATCGGGAATGAAAAGCACCACATTACATGGTTGCATCAGGGCTCTGATTTGGGGCAGGAATATATCTCATGCATGGAAATGGCGGGGCGGTACGCTTATGCTGGTCGGGACTGGGCTTGTCAGCGTGTGGCGAAGATATTGGGGGCGAAAATTCAGGACGAGATCCACAACCATCATAATTTTGCTTGGCGGGAAAAACACGATGGCGATGATCTATGGGTGGTTAGGAAAGGGGCAACTCCGGCATTTCCGGGTCAACGAGGATTTGTGGGTGCAACGATGGCGGAGCCTTCGGTGATTTTGGAAGGGATTGAGTCGGGACGATCAGCACAAGCGCTTTATTCAACGGTGCACGGCGCGGGTCGCGTGATGAACCGGACGAAGGCAAAAGGGAATATAAAGAAGGGTGTTGAAGGCGTGGTCAGCCGAGAGAACATGGATAGTTGGGTTCGAAAAGCGCATGTTGAACTTCGCGGTGCGGATGTTGATGAGGCACCTCAATGTTATAAGCGGCTGGATGAAGTTTTGGCGCACCACGATGGGACAGTTCGGGTTTTGCACCGTCTTAGTCCGGTTGGGGTTGCGATGGCGGGGAAAGAGATATTTGATCCTTATAAGGACTGAGTTTTTATTCTAAGACCCGAAAATGCAACCGAGGTGGCTCGACGCAGTAGAATTGGACAACGCGTGAGCAACGACGATCATGAGCTAGAACCTGATTTGCGAGAGGAGATTTCGCGGAGTTCGGATGGCACTTTAACAGAAGATGACATTCAGCAGATGATCATGCTTGCTTCACGGCTTCGCGAGCAAGCGGGGGGTGAGCTTGACGATGATGCATTGATTGCGGTTTCGGAGGCTACTGGGGCGCCACTTGATTACATTCGGTTAGCGATGCGGAGTGTTCCTCAGCAGACTCGAAAACGTCGTTTTTCTGATCAGTTGCGACAGTCGTTTTTGAGTTTTGACCCGGATATGCGCCGGATGGTGATGGCGGGAGTTTTGGCCTTGGGAGCAGGGTTTGGGCAATTTTGGAGCCAAGCTCTTCCGATTGGTGACCCTGGAGGATTGTTTAGTATTGTCGGGACGATCATGTGGGTAGGGGGGATTTATAACGCCGCGGTTTCGCGCAATACCAAAACGGCGCTCGTCTCGGGTGCAATTTTGGGATTGGGATCTCAGGTGACTGCGGCGGTGTTGGCGTTCCTTGATGCGGCGTTCACGCCGGTGGGACATGGGGGTTCAAGTCCTTTCTTAGCGGTTTTCTTGACGATTCTGGCGGCTGGGGTGGGATCAGTGGCCCACGAAGTCCTGAAGAAGAATAGGAAGGTATTGGGACTTGGTGATCCGGTTGAGGAACGCCATCAGCTCTTGACGCAATTATTGGATATCCAAAGCAAACTCAAGCAAGATGAGAAGCACGTAACATTTATTAGTGTGGATGTCGTTGGTTCAACTCGGATCAAGACGGAAAACGAGCATACGGAGGTTGAATACACCCTTAATGAATATCATAAATATATTGAGCAAATTGCGCTGAAATTCCGCGGCAAGGTTCACTCAACGGCAGGGGACGGTGTGACTTGTGTATTTGATGATGCTAAGGAAGCAATTTCTGCGGGAAAGGCGATGCAAGCGGGGCTTTTTGAATTCAATGCGTTTAAGAACAAGTTGAAGTCTCCTGTAGAGATGCGGGCAGCGGTTCATACGGGAAATGTTTTGGCGCCTGGCAAGGAATCTACAGCGGTTAATTTTGCGCATGTGATTGATGTGGCGGCGCATTTACAAAAGATCGCTGAACCGGGGACTCTGGCGGTAAGCCAAGAAGCGGCACTTTATGTCGGCGGTTTAGACTCAATTGGGCCGGAGCGCATCCAAGCCGAAGACACTCAAGCGGCAGTTTGGCGACCCAAACTGACTTTGCGCTCGCAGGATCTTTCGGCGATTGTTCCGCCTTTACCGACCCGACGAAACTGAGTTATTTTTCGGCCGGTTCGATCGTAATATCAGGAGCGAGTCCCCGGCCTTTTGTTTCGCCGCCATCATCACGTCCATCTTCTCCGACGCTGTAGATTTTAAATTCTCTTTCGGCTCGTAGGTAAGGGAAAGGCTTTCCGCTATAAGGATCGATTGTGGCATTAGCGGGAAGGCCGGTGAATTCGGAAGGTGCTTTGCCTGTGGATTTTCCTTGAGCTAAGGCGAGGCATGTGAGAGCGAACAATCGGCTACGAGTGATATGACGGTCACGAGCTTCGATGAATGAAATTACGGGTGAGAATAGGTGAAGACTGAATCGCCGCCAAGGTCGTTCGCCGGAAAGTTCGAGATCAAGTTTTTTGCGTTCAAGAACGGGTTGATCTGCGACGGAAGTAGCGTAGTTGCAATAGATTTTTGCTTCGGCGGCGAAGTTGCGGAAGTACTTAGGGCGATCTGATGATCGCATGCCCTCGAGATATTCGATTGCGGGATTGGCTTGGTCGTAGAATGCGGTGTGGAGAAGTTTGTAATTTTTGTCTCTGTAAGTGTCTTGAACAAATTGGACACCGAAAAGCATATTTTTGTATTCGTGCTCAATCGTTTGGCTTGCTTTTGGGGCATCTTCGAGCGAAGCAAGGATGGAATTGCCGATTGTTCTAAGTGATCCGGCGTCGATACGTTCGATCATGCCGGCGGCTTGGATCCGGGCGTTTGAGGCGATCCAGTATCCAAGGAGGGCATCTTCGGCATCACCTTGACTCAGTTGATTTGCCATTCGGTGGGCAGCGATAATGGGAGTTGCCGCATTTCCTGCACTGTTTGATTTAGCGGCCAGTTTGATACGCAATCCGAGACCGCGCCCGATGGCGGTAAATCCTACGGCTTCGGGTCTGGGGAGAAATGGGTCGTGGGGGGTGAATTCCTCGTGGCAAGGGAGAGAACTGGCTTGAATGGCACGAATGAGGGAGTCGTTGATCCGTGCGAGGTAATCGGATTCTTCGACTTGCCGGAGGTCGGCGCGATCGGCGTACTTTTCGGTGGCGTGGGTTGCGAGGTTGGCAGCAAGGAGGTATTCATCCCATGCGTTGCCTGAATTTGCCCGGGGTTTGTAGGCTTCAACAGGTTGTACAAACGTTTCCCAAGGGGTATCGGAACCTGAATGACATGCAGCAATTGTTAAGGAAATGAGTAAAACGGCACCAATCCGTGGGCATAACTGCTTGAATGAAATCCTTTTCATGCTCTCTAATTTACCGCCGTGCTAAATTATTGACGCAGGGATTTATCCAAGGACGCAAGAAATGAAAGGAGTAGTACTCGCAGCAGGCAAAGGTAGTCGACTTTTTCCGGTAACGAAGGTGGTGCCGAAACCGCTATTGCCGATTGCAAATAAGCCAACTTTGGAGTATGCGTTTGATCAGCTCAAGGGCTGTGGGATCAGCGAGGTTTGCGTTGTTGTGGGTGATAACGAAGAAGTGATGCGGGAGGCCCTTGGCGATGGGAGCCAATTTGGATTGACATTGAGTTTTGTGCGGCAGGACGATCCGAAAGGACTGGCGCATGCAGTTGGGTTTGCAAAAAATTTCGTTGATGGAGATGATTTTGTTCTTTATTTGGGTGATGCGATTTATGATCGTCCGTTGGCTCCGTTTGTTGACCAGTTCAAGGCGAGTGGGGCAGCGAATCTGAATTTGGTGAAAGAAGTTGCGGATCCCCGGCGTTTTGGAGTGGCGAACGTGGTTGACGGGCGGATTGTAAAGTTGGTGGAGAAACCGGCTCAGCCGGAATCGAATCTGGCGATGGCGGGGATGTATGTTTTTGGGCCACAGATTTGGGATGTTTTGCCAGATTTGCAGCCTAGTGCACGAGGAGAATATGAGATTACCGACGCAATCCAGGTTTTGGTTGACCGGGGTGAATTAGTTGTTCCGGGGGTTTATGAAGGGAGTTGGTTTGATACGGGGACCCTTGATTCTTTCTTGGCAACGAGTCAATTTTTGACGGGTTCGGGGCAAAAAATTGATCCTTCGGCAGATGTCAAGGCGGAGTTAATTGGGCACGTGGTTGTCGGACATGGCGCGACGGTTCATGCGAGTCGAATTGAGAATTCCGTGATCTTGCCAGGTGCAATTGTTAACGTGAGTGGAGTGATTTCGGGGTGCTTAATAGGAGGCGAGGTCACCATTGATGGTGACCTCGCCGATTCGATTCTCTATTCAGAGTTGGAGTAGGTTACTCTCCTTCTTCGCCGCCGGCAGCTTTAGCAGCGGCTTCTTCCTTCTTTGCCGTATTGTCGGCAGGCGCGGCGCAACCAACCAAAAGGCCGGTGACAAAAAGGCTCAACAGGGCGAATGCGATGAAGCTTTTCTTCATAGTGCGGTTATTATGCTAGCAATTGTGCGAATAGCGATATAGTTTGCAAAAAAAATCATATTTTCTGAAACGTTGGCGGATTCAAATGAGTTAAAGTTTGAAGGGTATGCAGAATTATAGACAGGCACGCTGGTTTTCTGTTGTTTTGCTTTTATGTTTTTGTGTCTTTGGTATGGCAGATGAAATCGATCCGGTAACAGTCAGTTATCAGCCGGTTTGGAATGGGCTTGGGAACTTGCCGATCAGTCCGGTTTTGCTTGAAGTAAATAATGTCGGAAAACCAGAAGTTGTCCAGATCAAGTGGGGATCGGGCCTGACGGAAGTTTCGACCTTTTTTGATATGCCGACAGGGGCAACGAAGCAACGTGTGGTTTATTTGGAGGCCAACCAATATTATGGTGCGCCGGAGATTCGGGTTAAGAGGGGATTTATTGATATGCCGATTTCAATAGAACTCGGGAGTAACGCTTCTTATGATGCGATCAAGATCGGGATTGTTTCAGACGTCGCAGGGCTAGGCGGAGCGTTTGTTCGAGACCGATCCACACCCAGAAAAGGAGGGGTTGATATGAAGTTTGCGACAGGGGTTGCGAAGCCGGGAGAGTCACCAGGTCGAACAGTAGGGTATCGGGGAATCCAGGCATTGTTTTTGGCGGAAGGATCTGAGCGGCTGACCGACGCAGAGGTCAACGCCATCAAAGGTGCGGTTCTGCAAGGGTTAAATCTAATCTTTGTTGGGGGGACGATTTCCCCGGTGATCAATGATCGGCGTTGGTCGGAATTATTGCCAGTTGTGCCTTCAGGAGTCATTCAGCAAGTGGCAGCTCCAAAGCAATTTTCGGAATTTGGGCCGTCAGTTGGTGCCGTGCCGATGTTGATTGCTCTGCCCAAGAGTGACGCCAGATTGGTGAAATCGGGAAGTGTTGTGGTTGAGGCGAAGAGGCAATTGGGCTTAGGTTCAGTTACTTTTTTAGCGTTTGATCCATTTCAGACGAAGTGGAAGCAGTGGCCCGGCAGGTTTAACTGGTTGCAGAGTCGGGCATTCGGGGCGAATACAACTCCTTCTGATCTGACGGGTTTAAGTGATTTGTCCAGAATTGGTCAGGATTCGGGTGCCGAGAGCGAGCCGGATGTCAGTGTGTTTGGAATTCAGATGCCTAGCGCTGGTCGAATTTCGGCCGTATTGATTGGTTATCTGATTTTGGTTGTCCCGGTTAACTTCTTAATTTTGCGCCGTCTAAAACGTGGTGAACTGGCCTGGATCACTGGGCCCCTTATTGCGTTGGGTTGCGCGGGAGTGTTGTTTGCATTTGCCGGTCAGCTTTATGAAGCAAAAGCGAGTCGATTTGCACAGGGATACTTACTCGCAGGGGATGGTGTTGAAGACGGAATATTTGTTGGACGTCAGCAGATATTCTTTCCGGGAACGGGACAGTATGATCTTGGGTTGAAGGGGGTTGAATCGGCAGGTTCGGGAACAGCGCAGTATGATCGCGGCGCTTTTGGACAAATGCAGGTTCAGAACGAATTTGTTGACATGGGGGAAGTCGTTTCGCCTCGGTACACAGTTAGTAATCTCTCATTTCGGCAGATGTCATTGACGCAAAGAGTTGCGTTGCCTAACGGTTGGGTGCAGTCAGAAAGAGGAGAGAATGGAAAGATTGTGAGAGGTGCAATTGCAAATCCATTTCCGAGCGAGCTTTTGAATGTGATTATCGTTGCGGGAGCTAAAAAACTCAATATTGGTGCGGTCGGCGTTGGTGCCCAAAAATCATTTGAACTAAAAGGAGTCGATCCTACTGCAGAAATTTGGGTGCAGGCCAAGACGAGTGGTGCCATGTTTGGAAGTCAGTACGGAAGTGCGGTTGGGAAAGACAGTGTGAAAGTCCATTATCAGATATTGGAGAATAGATAGGGATGCCAATTTTAGAAGACTACATTCCGGATAAGCCAATCTACTTTGAAATGCGGCAGCAAGCGAGGCGGTTTCTATCGAGTTCGATGAAGGGCAACCAGATTGCTTCCATGATTGTTGTCATCGTCATTTTTGCAATTACGGCCTATTCGTTTATTGTGTCGGCAAAGTGGATTCATTTGTCAGTACCGATGTTTTTTCTACCGGTGATCGTCGGATTGATGTTGCCGGGGGTTTTGAGCGGATTGATTTCGGGAGAAATACAAAAGCGTAGCATAGAGTCTTTGCTTGCCACACCTCTTTCTGCGCGCCAGCTTGTCCTGGCAAAAGCGTTGCGGGCGGTCATGCCGGTCATGGCTACTTTGGCGGCAATAATAGTCTTGATCTTGATATTGATGTTAGGAAAATTGTTCTATGGGGATGATTCGCAAGGCGATTTCAATTCTGCTTGGCTATCTATCCCTTGTGGAATAGTGATCTATCTCGTTTTTTCATTTGCAGTAACCGGATTGAGTTTGGCGGTTTCTTCGGTGACTCGATCGGCTGTTGCTTCGATGGTTTCAACTTACGGCATGATGATGTTGATTTATGTTATTATTCCGGCGATTGTGACGCCCATATTCTTGGCAATTGTTGGTCAGAGTGGCAACAACGTTGCCTATTTGGCTTCTTTGCATCCCTACGGGATGATTGCTATTGCAACGATTTCAAATGCAACTCAGCAAGTGAACATTGGAGGAATCGTCTTGATGATTGCCGTTGGTTTGTTGGTTCAGGTGTTGATTGGATATATGGGATTGGCCTTTGCAGCGGGTCGGTTGACGGATATGAAACGAAAGGGGATTGAGGGATAAAGACGATGTTGGTAGTTGAGAGCTTAGATAAACGGTACGGGCAATTTCAGGCCGTGAATGATGTGAGTTTTACGCTGGAGCCGGGCCAGATTATGGGCTTTATTGGTTCGAACGGAGCGGGGAAGACGACGACGATCAAGATGCTTGCCACGCTTCTTGAGCCGACGTCGGGCAAGGCGACATTGAACGGTCGGGTTTTGAATAGTAATGATCTTTTGGTGCGGAAGGAGATCGGTTATATGCCGGACTATTTTGGGCTATATGAAGACATAAAAGTTTGGGAGTATTTGGATATGTTTGCGAGCCTTTATGGAGTTACGGCGATGGATCGCCCAAAGGTCATTGATGAAGTTTTGGAGTTAACTGATCTTGGATTCAAAAAAAATGAGTTTGCTCATTCTTTGAGTCGAGGGATGCAGCAACGGCTGTGTTTGGCTCGGTGCCTGGTGCATAACCCAACTTTGCTTTTGTTGGATGAGCCGGCGAGTGGCCTTGACCCCAGGGCACGGGCCGAGTTGAAGGACTTGATTGGTGAACTTGGCCGAATGGGAAAGATTGTGATTGTGAGTTCGCACATTTTGCCGGAGCTTGCGGACTTTTCTACGGTAGTGGGGATTATAGAGCGGGGGCAGATGCTGGCGTTCGGAAAGGTTAAAGATGTTGTTCGGTCTTTAACTCCGGCGAAGAAGATTCAAGTTCGTTTGCTCGAGAAAGGGGCAGAGGCGAGCATGTGGCTTCACGGTAAGGATCATGTGAATGCGACGGAGTTTGTTAATCCAAATGAATTTCGGTTTGATTTTACGGGTACGCCGGAGGATCAGGCGGCTCTCTTGAAAGCGATGGTCGATGGGGGTTTTCCGGTCGTAGAATTTTTGGATGAAGAAGCGGATCTGGAAGATCTATTTATGAAAGTGACGAAGGGGGCGCTCAACTGATGACAGCATGGTTGGCGGAGCAAAAGCGCGTTTACTTTGGAAATGCGAATTCGGTGAAGGAATACCGGATTCAGTTGCGGAGCACAAAAACGGTTTGGAGTTGGGGCGTGTATTTGGGAATATTGGTTTTAGTGGCGCTTGCAAACTATGGATCGATCGGTGCCACCTCAAGTGGCCAGACAGCAGCTTCTGTTCAAACGGCACTCACGACTTATTATCAATTGGTGACTGGTTTTATCCATGGGGCAATTTTGCTGATTGCACCGATGATTTCGGCTTCGGCAATCGTCTCTGAATATGAACTGCGCTCGATTGAATTGATGCAATGTTCTCCTGTTTCGACGAAATACTTTTTTGTTGGCAAATTTGTCGCTAGTATGCGCCAGATATTTTTGCTCCTCTTCTTGGCTTTGCCGATTGCTGCGGTTGGCGTCACCCTCGGGGGAGCTAGTTGGCCCCAAATTTTGGAACAGTTCGGTTACATTGGAATGCAAGCCGCAATTTTCGCGGCGGTTTCAATGCCTCTGGCAGTGGTTACAAAGTCCATTTTGCGAACGGTATCGGGAGTTATAGGAATTGGGATTGGATTTACGATTTTCTCATCGATACTTGTTGGGATGATGTTTGCGACAGGGGGTCGAACTTTTCCGGCAGTGACGGGTTTGATTCCGTTTATGTCGGCGTTATCGGTTGGTCAGTCGACTGTGATTGGCAGTTTGTCGATCCCTAATTGGATGGTGGCCCTTGTAGTTGCGGGGCTGCTCGTCAAGGTGATCTTGCTTGGGGCCGGATCAGCGTTGACAAGGGTCGGATCTAGGGAAACGATGAGTTTAAGGATTCACGCTTTGCTTTTGACAGCACTGTTCGCGGTGTTAATCGGCATTGGCTTTTCCATGATGCCAGTTTTGGGAACGACGGGGAGCACCCGGATACGGACAGTTTATATGTTGCTTTGTTTGCCGATGTATTTGGGTGTCATTCAGATTTTTGCAGTAACAGGGCACGGTCGTTTGGAGGAGCGGAAGTTCTTTGCTGATCGGTTTTTTGTTTTGTCTGATTCTTTTTGGGGTCGCCCGAGTGGCGCATTAGGGTATTCGCTCTTGATCGTGCTCATCATTTCAATCGGGGTTTCAGTTCCGATGATTTTGCAGTCAATCGTTACTCCATTGGAAATGTTATCATCGACGGTTTGGAATTTGGCATTGGGATGTTTTACTTTTGGATTGACGTGGCTGGCAAGTACGTTTTTCGATCAGGCCAGCCCAGCGAGGCGGGCGGGATTTGGCTTTATGATGGCAATCGGGGCAATCTTTCATTTTGTTGGGTTGGGCGTTGATGGAGCTGTTCAATCTATGGAGTCGCTTTACATGTTTATTCTTAATCCATTAATGCCGTTTTCGAACAGCGCTTATGAACTTCTCGGGAAAACAGTGGTTTTGATGGCGGGTGGTGTCCTGTTTTTAGTAATCGGAGAACGACGAAGACGTAAGAACCTTCAGATATTGAGGAACAACGGATACTTGGTGGATCGAGATGAAGTTATTGCAGCAACAGCTTAAGCGGTTTGGCCGTCGGGTTCGATTGGTTCGGATGTGGCGGGGGGCTTGGATTGGTCTATTGGGGGGTGCGGCTCTGGCGGTGGCTTTGGTTGCGGCGGACTATCTGCTATTGATCAATTTTCCGCCGATGGCGGGGCTGATTTTGGCGGGCGCCTCGCTGGTTGGGGGTGGGTTGATTGGGTTCTTTTTGCGGGTTTCGGAATTGAGTGTGGCGCAAAGTGTGGATCGAAGGGCGGGGTTGGAAGATCGAACGGCGAGTGCTTGGCATAAAGCGGAAAGTGGAGAATTTTTTGCAAGCGAGCTGGGAGTTGATGCAGAGAAGCATTTGGGGGAAGTTCAGCCGAGGCGCCTTTATCCGATTCGATTTGGAGCTCAGCAGATGTCGGCTTGTGCGGCGTTGGCGGTTTTGGTGACGGCGGTCTATGTGGTTGATAACGATTTGCTTTTGACTCCAGGCCAGAAGGAAGCAAAGGCAGAATTAAAGGAAGCTACGGCTCAGGTGGAGCGGGTTGTTCGGGAACTTGAGGTTGGGGAGGGCGCGGCAGATAAGGCAGCGGAGAAAAAGTTGGCGTCAGAGTTGCGTAAGTTTGGGAAGGAGCTTGAGCGGGGGCGGCTTGACCGGGAAGAAGCGATGCAGAAGGCGCAGAAGTTGGCAGAGGATGCCAAGAAACTGAGCGAGCAGCGGTTAGAGAAGGCCCAGACTCAGATGGAGCAGTTTCAAGCCAAGGGGATGCAGGAGAAATTTGAGGAAGCAGGAGGCGACCTTGAAATGCTCAAGGATTTGCAGCTAGACAAGATGCAAATGGAAGCTTTGGACGAATTGATGCGGGAATCGGGGGCGGATAAGATGCCGAGCAATCAGCTTGATCAAAACATGATGAAGGCCTTGGGGGCGGATAATTCTGCGAGTGAGATGGCCCGGTTGAGTGACGCACAGAAGCAGAAGCTTGCGGAGCAGATGGCAGAGGCTCAGAAGGACATTCAAAAAAAGCTCGAGCAGGGAAATTTGTCGGAGGCAGAACGGAAGGCTTTGGAGCAACAATCGAAGACCATGGAAGAACTGGCGAAAAAGCTCGAGATGTCAGAGGATGTGAAGAAGGCTTTGAAGGAACTCCAGGAGATGAAGGAGTATAAGGAGATGCAAAAGTTGATGGAGCAGATGAAACAAGCTCAACAACAGATGCAGGAAGGAAAGCCGATGACGGATGAGCAGATTAGAGAAATGCAAAAGCAGATGGAACAGCTGGCTGAGCAAATGAAGGATCCGGCGGCAAAGGAGGCGATGCGTCAGGCGATGAAAGAAGTGATTGAGCAGATGAAGCAGGGGAAAATTGACGCAAAAACCATGCAGCAGATGATGTCGATGATGGGGATGGGGCCGGATGGGAGTGGGGGCAAAGAAGGTGGGGCTTATCAGGGGGAAGGTGAGAACGAGAAAGGCGATCCGTTGACTTTAGAAGGCAAGGGCAAGATTACGGCGATTCGTGGGGAACGCGACGAGAAACGCGGACAGGACGCTTATACAGAAATTAAGGCGCCAACGATGGTTGGGAGCCGGACAAGCGTGCCTTATGACAAGGTTTTGCCGGGATACAAAAAGACGGCAGAATCGGCAGTGAGTAACAACAAGGTGAAGGGGAAGAATCGGGAGCGTGTGCGAGAGTATTTTGAGCAGCTATCGGGAGGAGGAAAAGGAAAATGAAGGGATTAGAAGCAGCAGAATGGTTTAGAAAAACTTGGACAGACTTGCGGACGGAAATCGGCAAGGTTGTTGTGGGTCAGGAAGAGGTTGTTGAAGGGGTCTTGGTGGCATTGGCGGCGAACGGTCACGTTTTGCTGGAAGGGATGCCGGGGCTCGGGAAAACGCTTTTGATTCGAACGCTTGCTCAGGCGGTGGATTTGGATTATTCGCGGATCCAGTTTACGCCGGATATGATGCCGGCGGATGTGACGGGGACGAACGTTTTTACTCAGGCGGGTGGGTTTGAGTTTCGGCGCGGTCCAATTTTTGCAAACTTTGTTTTGGCAGACGAAATCAACCGAGCGACGCCAAAGACTCAAAGTTCATTGCTGGAGGCGATGCAAGAGCGTCAGGTTTCGATTGGTGGCGTTCCTCACCAATTGGTTGAACCATTTATGGTAATGGCGACCCAGAATCCGGTTGAGCAAGAAGGGACTTATCCTTTGCCGGAAGCCCAGCTTGACCGATTTTTCTTTAAGCTGATTGTGCCGAACCCGAGTAAGGCGGTCTTGGCGGAGGTTGTGAACCGGACGACTCAAGGTGAGATGGCGATTGTGAATAAAGTCGCATCGGCGGATGACTTGATTCAGGCTCGGCGGATTACACGGGAGGTTTCGGTTAGTCCGGAGGTTTTGGATTATGCACTTTCGATGATTGTAGCGAGCCACCCGGATAGTGAAAAGCCATCGGATATTGCAAAGAAGTATGTTCGCTATGGTTCTTCGCCACGGGGGGCACAGTCGATTATTTCGGCAGGCAAGGTTTATGCGATGTTGGAGGGTCGGTTTAATGTGAGTAAGGAGAATATACAGAAAGCAGCGAAGCCGGTCTTGCGGCACCGACTTATTTTGAATTATGAATCGGAAGCGGATGGGGTGACAGCTGACCATGTGGTTGATGGCATTGTGGATGCGGTCAATGCGGGCGACAAAGATCCGATTAAAGTGTGAGTGAGCAGACCTTGATTTCGCTATTGGACATCCGCGATGTGCGGGTGCTGGAGCGATTGCGCCTGAAGCCCAGAAAGAGTTTTACGGGTCGAGTCCGTGGTGAGCGGTTGGCGCGGGAGAAGGGGGTTTCTCTGGAGTTTAAGGATTATCGCGAGTATTCAGATGGTGACGACTTGCGGCATTTGGACTGGAATGTTTTGGCGCGGCTCGGGGTGCCTATTGTAAAGACTTATCAAGACGAAGAAGACTTGCCGGTTTATTTGCTCGTGGATTCATCGAAGAGCATGGATTATGGTGAGCCTGGGAAACTGAGGATGGCTGTGCGTCTGGCGGCGGCTTTTGGGGTGGTGGCGGCGCGAGGTGGGGATTCGGTTCAGGGGGTTTCGCTGGCTGATATGCCTAGCCGAACGCGGTTTTTGCGAGGTCGCCGAGGAGTTGTAACTTTGATGGGGTGGCTGGATTCGATACGAGGGAAGGGTGAGCGTCCGGTGGCTTTTCATTTGAAGCAGGCGGCGAAGGTGATGGGTCGGACGGGGTTGGCGGTTTTGCTGACAGATGGAATGGATGAACATTTGGCACCTTCGCTGGGTCAGCTTTCGGCGGCGGGGCATGAGGTTTGGGTGGTGCAGATATTGTCGCCGTTTGAACTTGATCCGGGGATTGAAGGGGATTTGCGGCTGATTGATGCTGAGAGTGGGTCGGCGGTGGAGATTACAGCGAATGGGCCGACGATGGAAGCTTATCGCAAGAACTTGACCGCGCATAACGAGACTTTGAAACAGTCGGTTTTGCGGTATGGGGGTCGATACACGTTGGTTTCTAGTGCTGATTCGGTTTCGAAGATATTCAGTGAAGTGTTTAAGAAAGCGGGGTGGGTGGAGTGAGCTTTCAGTCGCCACTTGCTTTGCTTTGGTTTTTGCCGGTTGGGGGTTTTATCTTGGCGTTGTATTTGTTGCGGTTGCGACGTCGGGATTTTATGGTTCCGGCAAGCTTTTTGTGGCCGGAGCGTCAGGACGAAGTTCGGGCAAATTCGTTGTTTCAGAAGTTGAAGTTTAACTGGCTGTGGGTATTGCAGCTTTTGGCGTTGCTGGCGTTGGTTTTGGGGTTGGCCCGGTGGCAGATGCGGCAGGAGAATGTTCAGGGTTTGACTTCGGTTTTGATTGTCGATGCGAGTGCGAGTATGGGGGCGACGGATGTGACGCCGGATCGGTTTAGGGTGGCGGTAAAGCGGGCGGAGGAACTCGTTAAGGCGATGAAGCCGGGGGATCGTATGGCTTTGATTGAAGCGGGATCAAATCCGAAGGTTTTGGTGGGTTTAAGTGATGATCCGGCGAAGTTGCGGCAGGGGGTTGAGAGTCTGAAACGAGGGGATGCGCCGAGCGATGTTGGGGAGTCGCTCAGGCTGGCGATGGCTTTGGTGGGCCGGGATGCGGAATCGCGGATTGTGCTTTTGAGTGATGGTTGTTTTGATTCAGTAGGAGCAGTAGCGCGAGGGAAATCGCAGATATTGTTTGAGCCGATTGGGGCCAAATCGGATAATTTGGGGATTCAAGCTTTGGGGACGGCGCAGACTCCGGCGGGTTTGCAGGGTTATGTTGGTGTGAAGAATTTTGGATTGGCACAAGCAAATTCTGCGTTGACAGTCTATGCGGATGGGAAGTCGGTTTTTTCGGAGCGGGTGACAGTGGGGCCGGGGCAAACGGTGGGGCGCACCGTGAAACTTCCGGGCGATGCCGAAATTGTTCAGGCAAAGTTGGATGAAGGGGGATTCTTGAAATCGGATGATATCCGATGGGTTCCGGGAGATCCGGCGGGGTCGCTTCGGGTTTTGTTGATCACGAAGGGGAATCTGTTTTTGGAGACGGGGTTGAGCCTTGATGCTCGGGTGGTTTTGGATAAGTCGGCGACGGTGCCTACGACTGAAAAGGCGGATTCATCTGGTGGTGGCAATTATGATCTGGTGATTTTTGATAGTTTGCCGGAAGTGGCTGTCAAGGCGCCGATGGTCGTCACTTTTGGGGTTGGCGGTGGGAGTTCGCCGGTGCAGATTGGGGGGAAGGTGCGGTCGCCGGAGGTTGTTTCAGTTCAGGACAAAGGGCTGCTTGATGGAGTGAGTTTTGAAGGGGTTTATTTGGAAGACGTTTATTCGGTGAAGCCCAAGGCAGGGGCGCAAGCTTTGGCAAAAACGGTGAATGGACCGCTTGTTGTCTCGCGGGAGAATCCGAAGAAGCAGGTTTATTTTGCGTTTGATTTGCTGAATGGAGACTTTCCGCTCTCCGTGAGTTTTCCGATTGTTTTGGGGAATATCGTTGATTTGGCGTCAGGGTCGAACAAAGCAGGCATTTCGAATCTTGTGACGGGGCAGACGGTTGGTATTCCGGCGAAGGATGGAGCGACTTTGCTTGTGAAACAGCCGGACGGGAGTGAGATTCTTTCGAAGGCACTTAACGGTCGATTTACGCTAAGGAATTTTGATCAGGTCGGGGAATATCAAGTTGGAGAGGGAGAAGGTGCGAAACGGTATTTGGTCAATATGATTTCGGATCGCGAGTCAACAATTGCACCAGTTGCTGAGTTTGCGGTCGCGGGGGGTGACGCGGTGAAGGCTAAGCCGATGGAGCGTTTTGCGGATTTGTGGAAGCCGCTGATTGCGGTGATGATGGGGTTATTGGTGCTGGAGTGGTTTGTATTTATGAGGCGGTCATAACATGAGATTTATTGAACCGCTTTTGGGGCTTTTATTTATTCCGGTTTTGTTCGGATTATTTTTGAGTTGGCGGCGGGTGCACGGAATGGTGCCGCTCCGGAAGGGGATTTCGTTTGGTTTGCGGTTTTTGCTGTTTGGGGCATTGATTATTGCTTTGATGGGGCCGCAGGCGGTGCGGGCGAATAAGGGATTGACGACTATTTTTGTGGTAGATCGATCGGATAGCGTGAGTGATGTTGATCGTAAGCGTTCGATCCAATTGGTGAATGAGGCGATGGGGGCGATGGGCGAGGACGACCGCATTGGGGTGGTAGCGTTTGGGCGCGCGCCGGTGATGGAAGCTTCTCCGGGGGGTCGGCGACCATTTAGCGATGTTGAATCGGTGATTGATGGCTCGGCCAGTGATTTGGCTGCGAGTTTGCGACTGGCAATGGCGAGTTTTCCCAGTGGGAAGGGTCGGCGAATTGTTGTTTTGAGTGATGGGAATGAGACGAAAGGGGATGCCCTTGGGGCGATTGAAAGCATTTCGGCAGAGGGGGTTGCGGTTGATTTTGTGCCGCTTGGGCTTGAGAAGAGCCGGGCTGAGGCATCGGTTTTGGAGTTGCAGACGCCGAGTGAACAAGCGGCAGATCAGCCGTTTGAACTGCGGGCGGTTGTGGAATCGAGCGTGGCGCAATCGGGCCAATTGATTATTGAGCGGAATGGCGAGCCGGTTTCTCAGGTTCCGGTGAGTTTGCCCACAGGGACTTCGACAATTGTCGTAAGCCAGGAACTTAAGGAATCGGGTTTTTATCGGTATCGCGCTTATTTAAAGGTTCCGCAGGATTCGGACAATCGGAATAATTTGGGGGCGTCGTTTGTTGCGGTGAAGGGGAGGCCCAAGGTTTTGTTGATACAAGGCGACACGTTGAAGCGGGAACTGGCGACGGCATTATCGGAACAGGGTATTTCTGTTCAGTTGGGGGGTGCGAGCATGATGCCAGCGCGTCAGGAGGACTTGCAAGCTTTTGACGCGGTGATATTGAACGATTTCAATGCAGCGCAGACAACTGAGATTCAGATGAAAATGGTGCGGAATGCGGTTCGTGATTCCGGCATTGGATTTATGATGATTGGGGGTGAGGATAGCTTTTTGCCGGGTGGATGGTTTGGAACTCCGATAGCGGAGGCTCTGCCGGTTGATTTGAATGTTCGGCAGCGGAAGGTGTTTCCGAATACTTCGGTGATGATTGTGGTTGATACGTCGGGGAGTATGTCGATGAATGTGGGAGGGATGACCAAGTTGCAGCTGGCGGCGAGTGCGGCGGTGCTTTCAACGCAATTGCTCAGTGCGAAGGATCGGTTAGGGGTTGCGGGGAGCGGGAGTCGGATTGATTATGTTGCTCCGCTGGCTGAGCTAACAAAGAAAGATGAAGTTGTTAGAAAAATTAAGACTCTGAAAGATGGCGGAGGAGGGATATTTGCGGAGCCGTCGGTTCAATTTGCGAATGACAAACTTCGGGCAGAGAATTCCAAGGTTCGGCACTTCATATTGGTTGCGGACGGTTCGGACTGCGATACGCATGGGACGAGTTTGGCGATTGCTTCGGCGATGAAAGCGGATAAGATCACGGTTTCTACGGTGGCGATTGGGGATGGCAAGGATGTGCCGTTTTTGAAGGGGCTCGCGGCAGTTGGGGGTGGTCGCTACTACTTTGTTGAAGATGCTAAGAAGTTGCCGCAGATTTTTACTCAGGATGTGAGTTTGATGTCGCGGTCGGCGATTGAGGAAGGAGCATTTATTCCGAAAATATTGGGAGGTGATGAGGTCACTCGCGGGATTTCGGGGTTCCCGGCGCTGATGGCTTACTGTTTGACAGATGCTCGGCCTTTGGCACGGGTGACGATGAAGACGCATAAGGATGATCCTTTGCTTGCAAGCTGGCAGTTTGGGTTGGGGAAGTCAATGGCGTTCACAAGTGATGCGCAAAATCGATGGGCGAAGGAGTGGATTGGGTGGGGAGGTTATGGTCAATTTTGGGCGCAGGCGGTGCGATCCTTGACTCGTCGGGCGGCGGTCAACAATTATGATTTGCAGGTGACGCCGGATGGAGGGAAGGGAAAAATTTCGTTGCAGGCGCGGGATCGGAGTGGCAATCCATTGGCGGCGAGTTCGATTGAAGTGCGGGTGAGTGATCCGGAGGGGAATTCGCAGAAAGCGACTTTGATTCAGGAGGCGCCCGGAGTGTTTTCGGGGAATTTTGATGCGAGCAATGTGGGGAGTTATATTGTTTCGGTGGTTGAGCCGACGGCAAGTGGAGAGGCTCGGGTTGCGGCTAATGGGTTTTCGATTCCATATCCACCGGAGTATCGAAGTTCGAGGCCGAACTTGCCTTTGCTTGAAGGGTTAGCGAGTGTTTCGAGCGGAAAGAAATTGGCGGATGGTTGGGAGGCGATGCGGGCGATTGAGAATCGAGGGGAAAGCGTGGCGGATTTGTGGCGATTATTCTTGTGGATTGCCCTAGGATTGTTGCCTTTGGATGTTTTGATGCGTCGAGTGGTTGTGCCTCTACCGAAGTTTGGTCGACGCGAAGTTGAGGAAGACGAAGTGGTGGCAAAAGTAGCGGAACGTTCTGTACCTGGTGAGAAACGACCGAAAATTCAACGAGTGAAGCGAAAGAAAGTAGTGAGTGAGGAACCGATTTCAGCAGCGGGGAGTTTGTTAGCGGCGAAGAAGAAACGTAAAGATTCAGATTCTTCAGAAAACGATTAGGTTCGGGGTTGTGGAATCCGTATTTATACCGATGATGATGAGTAAGTTCTTTGTATTTGAACTGATCTCACGAGATTATGGCGGCGAGGAAAAGACAAGAGGCGGCGGAAGAAGCAGCTATGAAGAAGCCAGCGGCGAAAAAACCGGTGGCAGAGCCGGCCGTTCAACCGGAGTCGGTTGTAGTTCCTGCGGATATGCTTTCGCAGTTGATGGCTCAGATTCAGACATTGACGCTGGAAGTTGGGGAATTGCGTTCGAAAGTAGCCGAGCCTGTTTTGGAGGCGGCGGAAAAAACGGTTTGCCCGGTGGGTGTGCAATCGGTAGAAGATGTTAGTGACTTAGGGGAAGTCACACAAGAAGAGATCGAATTAGCGGAAGCAAATCCAGACTTGATGCCAGATGATTTCTACACTCAGGAGATGCCGGACGAACCGGTAGATCGGGACAAGACCCCCTTTGATTCCGTTGCATTTGAGAGTCGTAACCCAGGATTGTTGGGAGAGATCGCGCTCTTTAATGCAGATATCGATGACATTCACCCGGAACTGACTCAAGAGGAGATTGATATTGCGGCGGCAACTCCGGACGAGATGCCGGCAGATTTTTTTGCCGGTGACGATGAAGAGGTTGCGGTTGAAAATCCCGAGATTGATTCTGTGGCGTTTGAGGAATTGAGTCCTGGCCTTTTGGCAGAAATTGAAGCTTATAATTTGGAAAATCCGGGGGCCGATTCCCATGCGATCACAGCTGAAGAAGCGAGTGCACTTTTAGCTGGCTTTGATCAAGCTATGGCGGAAAGTGACAGGGAAGCAGAGGCCAGTGTTGACATCGCTGAGGCTACGCCGGATAGCGATTCACCGGTTTCTGCGGACGATATCGCGGCGTTATTCGCTTCGGCTGAAACTCCTCCAACAATGAATTCCGCAATCGACTTGACGGATGATGACATTTCAAAGGCTATCGAGGAAGGTGCCCAAGCAACGGAGGAATCAACCGATTTGGAGAGTGAGTCCGACGAATATCTTGAAGACCTTTCTGAAATTGATCTCGTTGCCTTGATTCGGCAGAGTATCGAAGTTCAGGCAGAAAGTTTGGATGAAAAAGCGGCGGAAGAATTGGCCCAAGCAGAAGCAATGGCGGCGATAGCGGAAGCCCAAGATGCAAGTGGCTCAAGTGTGATGAGTGCAGCGGAAATCGCAGCACTTTTAGCGACGCCGGACGAGGAAGGAGATGTCGTGCCGGGGCAGTCTTCGGCGATGAGCGACGATGAGTTGAAGGCACTTCTGTTACAAGTTGAGTCTGGCGAGTTAACGGAGCCGGTTCCGACAGCTGATGATGTAGCTGAGTTTAGTTTTGTCCAGGAGCAAAGTGAGCCGATTGTGTCGGCAGTCCAGAAACCTGTTATTTCTCCGAAGGTACCGACTGGGGAAGCCGAGTTGGGTGCAATAAAGGCCGTTCCGGCACATTTAGCGGTTCGAGCTTTGGCGTTGCCAGTGCGATTTGAAGAAGGAAAAATTCTGTGTCGGGTTGCCGAGCCGATTGATCGGGCAGCGCTTGACCAATTGAGTAAGACAATTGGATTTGGGATTATTATTGAGGCGGCTCCGATTGATGAAGTCGTCGCAGGGATCCGCGTTGCCTATGCGGAGTTTCAAGACTACAATGCACGAGCAGCAGTGATATCGGGGGCTCAGAATCGAGCAGGTCTGGTTGAAAAAATTAGCAATATGTGGAAGAAGTCTGCATAGGGATGAAGACGTTAGCGGTTACGAGCGGCAAAGGCGGGGTTGGGAAAACGGCATTGGCTTGCAGTCTGGCGACAATTATTGCGCGAGATGAGAAAAAAGTTTTGCTTGTCGACGCAAATTTTGGGTTGCCGAATGTTGATTTGTATTGTGGTTTGGAAATGGGATGTACGCTTGGACACGTTGTACGTGATGGCCGAGAACTTCGCGATGCAGTAATGACAACTGAAGCGGGGGTTGACGTGCTTTCAGGCGGGAGTGGATGGAAGGAGTTATCGCTCTTGGATGCGGCGGGTGTCGCGGGATTGGTCGATTCGATTGTGGCTTTTGCAAGTGGCTATGATCATGTGATTTTTGACTGTCCTTCAGGATTTGGAGATCGCGTCAATCCACTTTTACTAGCCAGTGACGGTTTAATGCTCGTTACTTTGGGCGACGGCGCGAGTTTGATGAACACGTACGCGATGCTCAAAACAACTTGGGAGCTGAAGAGTGAGTTGGTAGCGGGTGTCGTTGTTAATCGTTCACCGAGCACAGCGCAGGGCAAGCATATTGCGAAAGAAGTTCAGGGAATTGTTGGTCAGTTTTTGAGCCGGGAGTTGCACTATTGGGGTTCGGTTCGTGAAGATGCGTTTGTATTAAAAGCGTGCCTTGAACGACGTCCATTTTCTGAAAAATATCCTGTGGCGGGAGCGAGCCAGGATTTGATCGATGCGGCTAACTGTGTGATGGGAGGCAATGTGGATGAAACGGTTGAAGTTTCGTTCCTTGGGAAATTGAAGAGTAAGTTTGGTAAGGGTGAGCCTGAGGCTGAAGTTGTCGAAGCGGCGGCTTGATCAATTTTGATTTGAGATTTCGATTCTTGGCACTACCGCTAGAGTATTCAATGCACCGACGACCTGCCCTGATCTATCAAGTATTGGGCTTGCAAACCACTTTACTTTTCTGAGTTCGCCTTTGACACCGAGTTCAATTTCGATTGGAATTGGTGAGAGTCCTAAGAAGACCATGTAGATCATTCCTTCGGCGTCGTTTCGGAAAATCCCTGATCCGAGTATGTCAGAGATCGGTCTGTCAACGGCTTCATGTTCTTTGAGAAAGAAGAACTCTTCACATGCCCGGTTCCACTCAATGACGTTTGCTTGGTCGTTTACCGTGAAGCATGGCAGTGGAAGTTCGTAGAACGTGGTTCTCAGCCTTTCGAGGGTCGCAGATTGAATTGATTGCGTCTGGTGGAGTTCTTCTCGAAGGGCAGCGTTTTCAGATTGGGTTTCTTCCAACTGGTTTCGGAGTGCTTCAAGTTCTGTGTTGATGACCGGCGTGGTTTGCCGGCTAGCGCCGATACGACCCCAAAATGGAATCGAAAGTCCAATAGTCGTGATAAGGCTACTTGCAGAACTCGCCATATCGCTTGAATTGTGTAACTCCGCCATTGATTAACCTAGTAAAATAATCGGTACCAGCTCAATCGTCGATTAGGTTTATTTTATTAAATGATGTTGTTATAGCAACCTTGGTTTGATTCTTGCGATGGAATTGCTATTACCAAGCTAAATGAGTCTGGATTTTCGCACAGTAAATGTGCTCTCCTAAGCCGCTTGGCGGAGTTGTCAGCAATTGTTGCTGTAGACCCTGTAAACTCAGTTTTGTGGAGATCAACGTGGATCAATACCGACATTTAGACTTCTTGCGGGTTACAGAATCCGCGGCACTCGCCGCCTCGAAATGGGTTGGAAAGGGTATGCGCGACGAAGCTGACCAGGCAGCGTGTGAGGCGATGCGTGGCGAGCTGAACAGCATGGAGATGGACGCGACCATCGTCATTGGCGAAGGTGAGCGCGATGAGGCTCCGATGCTTTACATCGGGGAGAAACTGGGTCGACCAGGGGGGCCAGAGATCCAGATTGCGGTTGACCCCCTTGAAGGGACAAATCTTTGTGCGAACGGGACTCCGAATGCTATAGCAGTTTTGGCGGCGGCGGTTGAGGGTGACGGCTTTTTAATGCATGCACCGGACTGCTATATGGAGAAATTAGTTGTCGGGCCAGAATGTGCGGGGGTTGTTGATATTACGGTTCCAGCGCGGATTAATGTTCGATTGATGGCGAAAGCGCTCGGTAAAGATGTTGATGAATGCATTATTGGGGTTTTGGATCGACCTCGACATGAGACTTTGATTCAGGAACTTCGAGATGCAGGTTGTCGCGTTCATTTGGTACCAGATGGTGACCTTTCGGTTGCGATTGCGGCTCTTGACCCTGAGAGCGGTGTGGATGGCTTGATGGGGATAGGTGGTGCTCCGGAAGGGGTCATTACAGCGGCGGCGGTTCTATGCACTGGAGGCGAGATGCAGGCCCGGTTGAAGTTTACGATTGATGGTCAGCGGGAGCGCGCGGAGAAGATGGTTGAAGGAGATGTTGACCGCGTGTTTACGACCGAGGACTTGGCTCGGGGGAACGTGACATTTGCGGCGACGGGGATTACGGCGGGTGACCTTTTGAAGGGGGTTCGGTTCCGCTATGGATGCGCTTATACCGAATCAATTGTGATGCGTAGCGCGAATCATACGATCCGCCGGATTGAAACAACGCATCGACTCGGAATTGGGGCGGCTGACCGCCGACGCGGACAATAATCCGGGTGTCCTCAGCTTCAAGTTGGGGATTTTTTCCTATTTGTGTTTTGCACAAAAAACATAAATTGTGCAAACGTGTATAATGATGTAGTGGTTGCGGTTTTATCGCCTTCGACAGAAGATTTGATTCTGGATGCTTGCGACGAGCTTATGGTTCGTTACGGGTTTCGGAAGATGTCGATGGATGATGTCGCCAAGAAAGCGGGGATGAGTCGTCGGACTATTTACAATTTTTTCAAGAATAAGGAAGATTTGGGATTGAGTTCGATTAGTCGAGTTGTTGGTCAGGTCTTTAATGAAATGGAAGCAATTGCGGCGAGCGATGCTCCGGTTGATGATCGTCTGAAGGATGTTTTGGAACAGCGAGTTTTGGGGCGATTGCGACGAGTTCGCGATTATGCTAGCAGTTTGGATGAGCTATTTGAAGCGGTGCGGCCCGCGTATATGGGGCGTCGGCAGGCGATGTTTGTTGCAGAGCAACGGCTCTTATTTGGGTTGCTTGACGAAGGGGTTGAATCGGGCGTTTTTCGAAGTGGGACAAGAGAATATGCTAGCTCAATGATTTTGGCGACCAATGCCTTGATTCCCTATTCTCTCAGTCCTGAGGAATTGGGCGATGAAGCGGAAGTTTTAGAGAAGTTGACAAAAATGACTGATCTGCTTTTGAGCAGTGTCCTTGAAAACAGATAGGAAACAAACAGACAATGATGACCAGCGCAATTGCTTTTTCGATGATGTATTCGGCGGTTTTGGGACAGCCGCGTATGAGTACGACAATTCCTTATATGCGGGAATCGGCTGATGAGTCGGTGCATGTGGATGAACGAAGTGTGGCTTTGCTCGAGCTTTTTAAGCAGATGGCGGAAAATTATGTTGTGCCAGCGATCTCTGAAAAAATTGAAACAGACTTGACCAAATGGATGAAATCGGCAGACTTTGCCTCGATGACTGATCCAGCTGCTTTTACGGCAAAAGTGAACGAAGTAATCAAAGCGAACGTGACGGATGCGCACCTTCGGTTCCGCTATTCGCCGAGAGTTTTGCCTGTGCGCGAAGCACCGGGTGAGCCGTCGGCGGCTGAGCTGAAAGACGAGGCGGATTGGATTCGCCGGGTGAATTCGAACTTCCGTGCGGTTGAACGGCTTGAGGGAAACATTGGTTATTTTGCGGTTGATGGTTTTCAGGGACAGGATGATGTTCGACGCCCTATGGCGTCAGTAATGAGCTTTCTTGCAAATACTGACGCGCTGATTATTGATTTGAGGGAAAATGGAGGAGGTGATCCGGCGGGGGTGCAGCTGGTATGCAGTTACTTTTTTGGTGAAAAACCAGTGCATTTGAATTCACTCTATTTTAGAGAAGGAAATCATACTGAAGAGTTTTGGACGTTGAAGGAGCTTGATGCACCGCGATATGTTAATAAGCCGATATATGTTTTAGTGAGCAAGCGGACGGGAAGCGGGGCCGAAGAGTGTGCATATAATTTACAGCAGTTGCACCGGGCGACAATCATTGGTGAACCAACCTGGGGCGGAGCGAATCCGGGCGGAATGTTCCGGTTAAGCGATCATTACAGTTGCTTTATTCCTGTAGGTCGGGCGATTAACCCTTATACAAAAACAAATTGGGAAGGGACGGGGGTCATTCCAGATGTTAAGTCTGATCCGGCGAAAGCGAAGGAAACGGCTCAGTTAATGCTGCTAAAAGACATTGCGGCAAAGGAGACAGATTCTAATTATAAAAAGGCTTTGGAAGGGTTAATCCAAAGATTGGAATCCACGACTGGTCGCTAAGAGAAGATGTGTTCCCGGGTGCCTTTGCATCCGGGAACGATTGAGATTATCGAGCGAGCTCGAGTTCTCGAACCGCGGGGAAATCCACGACGGTTCCGATTAAATGGTTCATGTAATTGGTGTAAATGTTGATCAAGACGTTGTTTGCAACGTCAAGAATTTCTTGATCTGAATAGCCTGCCGTTTTTAATGCACCAACTTGCTCATTGGAAACATTGCCGCGATTATCCACCAATTGGATGGCAAATTGGAGGCCGATCTGTTCTTTATGGTCGGATGACTTGCCCCGGCGTGCTTCAATTGTTTCATCTTCAGTAAGGCCGTTCATTTTGCCAATCGTTGTATGAGCGCTCAGGCAGTAATCGCATGAATTGGTTTGGGCCACGACGAGGGCGATTTTTTCACGAAATGCAGGAGTGAGTGCACTGTGCTCTTGGGCGGCGCCGTTTTGGAGTGCGACTTGGAGGGCAGTAGGTGAGTTGCCGAGAGCTGCGTAGAGGTTCGGCACCATTCCGAGTTGGCCTTTGACGCTTTTGAGTAGTTCTGAGCTGACCGGTGTGGCAGTTTCAATTGTTGTATTGTTGATTCGTTGCATTTTGTTTTTCCTAAGAGCAGCACTTTGTATCGCTCTGACGGAATGCAAAAAGATCGATATTCATCAATTAGTTCCCTAAGGGGTAGGACCTGAGAAAAAAAAGTGAAACAAAGTGGCTCGTTACGTCATTAGTTAAGACGTGCAGCGAGAAGAATTCGAAAGGCATTTGGGTGTTGTGCTTGATCCGGCATTTGGTTATGCGGTTCGGCTAAGCGGCGGCAATCGCGATGAAGCAGAAGATTTGTTGCAGGAAGCGGCAATCGCGGCGTTCAAGGGCCGGGATACTTTTCAGCCGGGAACCAATTTTAAGGCTTGGTTCTTTAAGATTTTGACAAACGCACTTTATCGCAAAGTAGGCAAAAAAACGGTAGATATCATATCGATTGATGCCGATCCAGAGCCTTATCTTTACATGCAAGCGCGTCAGGCAGGATTGAGTGGCAATGAAGACCCCTCGGAACTGCTTTTTGATAAGATGGATGCAAACGAAGTGATGAATGCCCTTGATGCCTTGCCCGATGAGTTTAGAGAAGTAAGTTCGCTTTACTTTACGGGGGAAATGAGTTACGAGGAGATTTCCCAGACGCTTGAAATTCCGGTCGGAACTGTTCGGAGTCGTTTACATCGAGGGAGAAAGTTGCTTCAAGTTGCGCTCTGGGATGTGGCACAGAGCCGTGGATTAGTGGAGGGGATTGCTCATGCATGAAATGGATTGTTCGGCGGCGGTGGCAAAAATGGGGGAATTTTTGGATCGTGAGCTTTCGTCGGAAGAGCAAGCAATGGTTCAGCGTCATTTGGATGAATGTGGAGGCTGCAAGAATGCGTTTCGTTGGGAGGGTTCTTTGCTCAAGGTTGTTAAGGAATGTGCTCAGGCTCAGGCTCCCGAAGGATTGATGGGTCGATTGATGAGTCAGTTAGAGCCAGAATAATTACGGGGAGATTCTGAGCTAGGTCTTCGTGTAAACTAAATGTTCCTGTCGGGAATGTTTGA
The DNA here is from genome assembly GCA_046154445.1 of Fimbriimonadaceae bacterium. Taxonomy (GTDB): domain Bacteria; phylum Armatimonadota; class Fimbriimonadia; order Fimbriimonadales; family Fimbriimonadaceae; genus UphvI-Ar2. The sequence continues at coordinate 49,378 of JBJXDW010000103.1, forward strand.
TTCTACGGGGTGGTGTTCGGAGATGAAAATGAAGAAAAGTTTGCTTCTTGGCGTTGGATTGTTGGCGGTAATGCCTGCGATCGGCTCGGCGATTGTGTGGCGGAATGATATTCCGGAATCCACTGTTCTGAATTATGGTGCAGGTGCGCGGTTCGAAGGCGTTGGCAAGGTCAACGTTGGTGGCGGCTTTGGCACAGGCACATTCTTAGGCATTGGCACGGGTGGCCAAGCTTGGGGAATTTCCGCAAAGCACGTGATCACTACCGGAAATACAGGGACGTTTACATTTGAAGATGGAGGTAATTACACAATCTCCCAAGCAATTGGTTTTGCCGGAGTTGATGTATCGGTTTTCAAAATTAATGGATGGAATCGAAATGTTTTCACACCGACTTTGAATACAACTGGTGTCTTTACAGTTGGTGCTCAACTGGATTCGGCTGGCTATGGTGGACATGGTGCAGAAGGTTCAATCGGCGGCGGTTACGGATTTGATGCTAAGCGTCGCGGCATGCAAACTGTGTTGAACGGTACTCAAACAGGAACTTTTGCTGGTGAGTCCCAGTTACAGTTGATTGACTTGTTTAATTCACCTGCAAATGGTGCTCGACCAGTTGAAGGCTTTGGAGCACCAGGTGACAGTGGCTCAATGTTGCTCGACAATAGTGGTGCTATTTGGGGCGTTCTTTCGGGCGGTCAATTTGAGCAATACGGGGCATTGAACTGGTACGCAGCGATTACTCCTACGGTTGCATCTTCGATCTTCAATACGACCGGTATTTCCCCTGTGCCGGAGCCGATGTCGATGGTGGCATTAGTTGGTTTGGCAGGCTTGATTGCTCGCCGACGCAAGAAGAGCTGAGTTTGGTTCTCTGGTGAAATCAAATAAGGTTAGGCTCGTAAGAGCCTAACCTTATTTTTGGTTTTTGATTTCGATTTCGATGGCTGCCATTGCGGGATCGATTCCTTTTGAGAATTTTGCGAAACTTGGGGGAGTTGGGAGTTGAGGGGCAATCCAAATGCGCTCATCCATTGGCCACGAGCGTTGCCAGTAGAGATCGGAGACGGTGCCAGCCATTTTGCTATATGGGAGTGACCAGGGGATGCTCTCGCCAATAAAGTTGGGAGAAGATCCGGTTGGTTCGCCCACGAATATGGGGGTGCAGGATCGCTCGATATCAGTGGTGAAATTTTGGGCGGCCGAATAAGTGTTACGGCCAATTATCACATAGAGATTTGATCCTGATTGACTGATTTCGGGATGTTGCCAGAGTTTTTGGTGGATCGGTTGGCTGAGGAACGTGTTGCCGCCTCCGTTCCAGCGGACGTCGATGATGAGGTTTTTTACGTGGTTCTCGTCGATGTAATTGAACATACGGTCGACGAATTTTGTGAGAGGTTCTTCTGAGTCGTTACGGACACTGTTGTAGGAAAACAGAACGGCGTTGAGTTCTGGCATTGGAGTGAATGAATAGGCCTTTGAGCGCTCTTTAAGAGTGAGAGGTACGTTGTCTTGGCTGATCCCTAGCCAGTCAGGTTTTTGTTGAAAGTCTTCTGACAGAGGGAGAGATACTTGCTTGGTTTGGCCCTGTTGGGTGATGACGGTAAGGTCGATTTTTTCTTCTGAGCAGGGAACGCCGATTCCGCGCAAGATGCGTGGGTTGGTCATAAAATTGGGGGCTGCGGCGAGGATGCCTTGAGGATTTTCATGAGAAATGAGTGGCCCAATCTTTTTGAAAAGGGACTCTATTTTTTCTCCTTGAATAGCCGTTATTTTTGCCCCGGCTAGATCTGGATATTCAGGGGCGATTCCAACGATATGAACTCCTTCTTTAAACCAAAAGAGGGTCATTTTTGCCCGCTTGAAGATAGGAAATCGGATGTTCGTGTGTCCATCGCCAAAACTAGCGACATAACGGTAGAACTCGGCGGCAATCTGGTCGTCGGTGAGGTTTGGGATTTTGGCGTTGAGATCTTTTACAAATTTGTCGCGTTGCTCGGGAGTTTGTTTGAGATATGGCGCTTTGTGGAGTCGGCGAAGTTCGCGGTTCATTAGCCAGAGATCGTATCGCCAGCCTTCGGTTCGGGACATTTTTGAAACATCCTTTGTCGCGGCGAGTTCTTCCCAGCCTTTGTTGGAGTGGAGTGGTTCCAGGCGCTTATCGGTTCGGATTGTGTCGAGGCTGCGGAATCCGGCCTTCATGGCATTGTTCAGGGCGATCCACGCTTTTTCGTTGTCTTTGAGGGCGATGTAAGCGGCGGACATTTCGAAGTAGGCGACTCCTTTGACATTTGCGCCAAATGCGCCGAGTTCAAGAACTTTGTTGGCGGCCTCGATAGTTTCTTGCGGGCGATTGGCTTTGCTTGCGGCTTGTCCGTATACCGCCCAGATTTGGCCGTCTTGGTCGTAGATTTTTAATGCAGCTTTGAAAGAGTCGGCGGCTTCGGCGAACTTGCCGTCGTTAAGATAGTCGTATCCCTGACCGAGGAGGGAATCGTAGGTGGGGGTTTGGAGACCATTGAATGCAAGAAGTGCGGAAAGGAGGAGCGTGGTCATAGTGAAAATTACTTTACTTTGACAATTGAAGTTCCTAGTTTGCTGGAATACGATGTTATGATATAATTTTACCAATTCAGAAAAAATTGAAACATGGGTGTTTACCAAAAGATTTTGGGCTCAGACTTTGAGCGATTAGGTTTGGCTTTGAAGCAATTTCACGATGAGCCAAAGCGGGTGACGGGTTGTTTGACGGTAACGCATTCTCAGCAGTTGGTGCCGAAGTTTTTTGTTTGGTTGATGCGATTGCCGAAGGCGGGAGTGGATTTGGAAACGACGTTGGTTGTTGACGTGGATGAGAGTTTGGAAAAGTGGGAGCGGGAAATTGGTTCAGTGAAGTTGGTCACTCGGCAGTATTCGCGGAATGGAAAGTTGGTTGAGTCGGCGGGGCCGATCAACTTTGTTTTTGACTTGGCGGAAGAGAGTGGAGCGATGGTATTTCATCATTATCGATCGGAATTTTTTGGGGTACCGATGCCGAAGCATATAGCGCCGATTATTGATGCGCGGGTTGACCCTGATGAGAGCGGTTGGATGGTTTGCGTGAATATTCAGTGTCCGCGGTACGGAACGATTTGTAAATACGAAGGGAGGATCAACACGGTATGAAAGTTGCGATTTGGATTTTGCTGGTGCAAGCGAGTTTGGGGGCATTTGACACGCTTTACTATCATGAATATAAACTGAAATTAGCGCATGGTGATCATACGAACATTGAGTTGCGGCTTCATGCGATGCGGGATTTTGCGTATGCGATAATTATTGGGACGTTGGGTTATGTGACGTGGCAGGGGTGGTTGGCGTGGGTTCTATTTGGGATATTGGCGGCCGAGATTGTGATTACTTTGTGGGATTTTGTGGAGGAAGACAAGGTTCGGAAATTACCCGCTGGTGAGCGGTGCATGCATTCGATTATGGGAATTGTCTACGGGGCATTTTTGGCGATGTTGTTGCCGGAAATGTGGAAGTGGAGTCAGTTGCCAGCAGGGTGGGGCGCAAGTTATCATGGGATTCCGGCATGGCTTTTGCTGGGATTGGCCATTGGGGTTTTTGTTAGCGGGGTTCGGGATTTGCTCGCGAGTTTTGGCGTTCATGAGAAATCGGGCGAGTTACTTCACTAATTTGAATTTGAAAATGAGTTCGTCTTTTGGGGGATTGGTACCATCGTGGAGCCAGGCGTTGGTTGAATTCTCTGTGCGTTTGTAGGTAAGCCAGGTATTGCCGATTTGGTCGATATGGTGAAACGTCGCGGTATTTGGGGCAATGGAGACGAGATTGAAGTCGGAGGTTTTGTCTTTTTCTTCGATTGCGGAGAAATCGGAGTTGAAGTGTTTGACTTTGAGTTTGATGAATTCGCCTTCTTGGACGATGCGTTCGGATTCGCTGAAGACGAGCTTGCCGTCTTGGTGCATAAGGAAAGCGCCAGCCATGATTCCGTCTTTGGGTTTGGTCCAGATTTCTTGAATCCAAGCGGGACCGCGGTAGCCTTCCCAATGACCGACCATGAAATCGAGTTGCTCGATTTTGGCTTTGATCGGTTCGGTTGGGGATTGCAAGAGTGTGCTTGCGAGGAGGATAGCGGTTGTGATCATGTTTTTAGTTTGACGGACGCAGGCAGTGGAGCCAGACAATTTTGGAATTATTGATCTGGAAAATGGATATGGTGAGGTATGGATGTTTCAATTACGAAGATTGGAGATGCGGAGTTTGACCACCCGATTCCTCTATTGGATCGATGGAAGGTGACGGGTGAGCAGATGTTAGTGGCGAAAGTGGTTTTGCATCCGGGATGCGAAGTTGCGGTTCACCATCATGTGAGTGAGCAAATGGCGGTGATTTTGAGCGGGAAAGTGAAGTGGATTTTGGGTGAGGAAAGGCGGGAGGTTGTTGTTGAGGGGGGGACGATTCTGCATTTGCCTTCGAATTTTCCGCATGGGGTCGTGGCAATTGAAGAGACGCACATTATTGATATTTTGAGTCCGGTTGGAGCGATGGGTGTGGATGGTCAGAAGTGATTGGTGGGATCGATTAGAGACTGGGGAGTTTGATCGGGTATCTTTTTGATTGAAGCTGGCTCGGTTAGCTCAGTGGTAGAGCACTTCGTTCACACCGAAGGGGTCGCTGGTTCAAATCCAGTACCGAGCACCATTGTTGATTCATTTTGGGCAAAGAATCACTCTTGGCAACTTAAGTGATATTGTCTGATTCTAGGGTTCTTTGGGTCGGTTATGGGGTGTTGTTAGGTTTTGGCTTAGGCAAGTACCGGATGTGCCACATTACTGTTGGTTTCTTTATTTTTTTGCTGTACTAGGGTTTCACAAAAGGAATTGCGGCTTACTCTTTTAGATTCAGATCCGTGATCAGCTCAATGGTTGTTTGAGATGACCTCACTTTTTTGAACCCTCTATTTATCTGTAGCGAGGTGACTTGGATATGGGATTCCTGGTCGATATCCTTGCCAAAGAATGCGATTCAATTCGCCAAAATCGGCTTTGTCGACTTCTGAGAAATCGAGTTTTGCGGAGCGAAGTGCAAGTTCAGTTTTTGATGGATTGATTTCATTGATATCAAAATTCGGGGTGATTGCGCTGAACGGTTTGGCAGAGAAATCTTTGCTAAATGCAGCGATCATTGGGGTTGCGTTTCCATCAAATGTCGTCATTGGCGGTAAGCCGAGGATCAATTCCATGGTTCGAAGCATCGATGCGGTTGTGTAATGGGTGCTATCAACGGTGCCTTTTCGCCCGTAAGCACTGATCACGTGTCCGACAGTGCGATGTGAATCGACATGATCTGGGCCACCTTGTGCATCATCTTGGATGACAAAGATTGCGGTTGAATCCCAGAACTTGCTACGGCTGATGCGATCAACAAGTTGTCCGAGGGCAAGGTCGTTATTGCCAATCATTGCGGTTGGCGAGTACGAACCTGGATCGAAGCCATGAGTGTGGTCATCAGGCAGAGCCATGACCATCAGAGCAGGCATTTTCCCCGTTTTCTCGAATTGCGTCAGCTCTTTGAAGAATGATTCGATTTTTTCGGTATCTCGACCACCACGAGCGAAGATCCTTTCCCATTCTTCCGAGTATCCATAGGCTTCAGGATCGTCTTTTAGTTCTTTTGCATTGAGGGAATTGTGATCTTCTTGAACGTCGACATATTCTCCATAGACTCTAGCCCAGTGACCGTTTTTCCGGGCGAGTGTCCACAGATATTCGGGCGATGCGGTCATGCGTGCATCGCTGTTGACTTGGGGTCGACCTGAATAGCTCATGATCCATGCTTTTTCGGTGTAATCAGAAGCGTATGCGGAGTTGGTCCATTGGTGTCCGGCTTGCGAAGTTTCTCCATCGGTGAAAAGGTTGTCGTAGAGGCAGAATTCGTTGGCAAGGGCGTGGCTATTGGGAGTGAATTTTTTTCCAAACAGTGTCAGAGATGGGTCGCCATTTCCTTTAGCAATATCACCGAGCACTTGGTCGTAGGTCCGGTTTTCACGGATGACATAGATCACGTGTTTGATTTTTTTCATGTTGGCAAGTGCTTTTGCCTTTTGATTTGTGGAAAGGGGGACGGCTTTTTCTCCGACTGGTCGATTAGCGATCGCCATGGCGGTAAGTGTTTTGAGCTGTGAATCGGTTGGTATTTTGAGGATATTGATGTTTCCGGCGAGTTGATCACCAACATAGATGTTTCTTTCGGTAAGGGGTTGGGTGCTTCCTTTTGGCCGAGTAGCAGATCCACCATTTGGTCCATAGAATCCTTTTGCCGTTGCGATGATGAGCGATTTGTTATCGGGAGTAACGGCAATAGCCGACGGAAATCTTATGGTAGGGATATGTCCGATCACTTTCGGTCTTTTTGGTTTTAGATCAAGTACGGCTATCGCATTTTCACCACCAAGTGCGACGAACGCTTTTAATTCATCTTTGCTCAGGGCAATTGCTTGAGGCATTGAACCGACGAGGTATTGGGGCTCAATTGCGACAGTGACGCGGGAAAGCTGGCTCCCTTCAATGACTGCGATCGAATTTGAGCTACTTTCGGTCACTAAAATGCGATCGTCTCTCGTCCATGCGATAGCCGATGGGTGGGGCCCGACATCGAATCGCGCTTTGAATGCGAGATTGTTGGCATCGAGGAGGACAACGGATTTGTTACCCCATTCGGTTACGGCTAATGTCTGACCATTTGGTGACAGAGCAGCGGCATAGGGTCGATATCCGACTTTAACGACTCGTCTTGTTGATCCATCTTTATGCATGAGGAGCACTTGATCAGATTGGATATTGAGCACATAGACTCGTTCGCCTTTTGTGACGATTCCAGACACGAATCGAGATTTAGGTTCAATTTTGTTGAGTTGAAATGGAGTTATCGCGGTTAATGAATTGTTGCTATAGGTGAATCGGAAAATATTCTTGTTTTCATTTCCATCGGTGATTCCGCCGGCAGACACGAGAATTGTATTGCCCGTTCGTGCGAGTCCAATCCAGCTATTCTTGAGATCAATTGATTGATCGATTTTTTTGGTAGCGAGGTCGATAAGGTTAAGTGAATGGTTGTGAAAGCCACTGGTATTCACAATTGCCTTTTTTCCGTCCGTAGAAAATATGATGTTTCCGGGCATATCACCTGGGAGTTCGACTTGATTGCCGACGGGAGTTATATTCCAATTGTTTGGCAAGGTAAATCTTGTTTTAGAGAGATTCCAGCCTAGTGATGGAGTTTTGCTCAAGAGGACTGCACCAGTCGTAACGAAAAGGCAAGCGGCTCCGGATGCAAGGATGAGTTTTTTGTGGACAGGCATGTGGATTTTTTGTATGAAGATTGCCCGCCAGTTGAAATTTCCTGAGGGGCAACCTTTTAGGGTCTATTAGTTTCCAGACTTGTTGCCGCGATCGCCGGGCTGATTATCAGTATCTGGAGTTGAACCAGGAGCCGCAGGTGCGGCTTCTGGAGTCGTTGTTGCGACGGGGGCATCGTTGACGGGTTCTCCGTTTCGCTGTGCTGGCACCATAACGACTTTTTGTTCGGCTGGAGGTGCTGCTTCAACTTTTGTTTCTTGAGCGCAGCCCGCCATTACAAGAATGGCGGGGATTGCCCAAACGATGATTTTTGTCGTACCTGCTTTCATGTTCTTAGTTGCTTGGCACAAAGTCCGGTCGGAAGATCGGGGTGTGGCATTGGCTATCGACATATGTGAGAGCTTGGAACGGAACTCCAGTTGCGAGGTAGGTTGGATCGGATGCGAACGGATCAGTTTTTGCATCACCGGTGCCCGTTCGTCTTGCCTTAGCGTGGGTGTCGGCGTAGACCCAGTTTTGATGCTTTGAATAGGGCCAGACAGTTCCGTAAGCAACGTTCCCCATTTTGGATTGTGATCCATTAAGGAATCCAGGAGTGTTGTGGTTGTCTTGATTGTTGCAAGAAGCACCTGATCCAAATGTTGGGCCGCCACCATTGAAGACACAGCCTGCGGCTGGGTCTGCACAGATGAGGAATGGATTGGTGTATGTGTTGCCAACTCGGTTCGTTGTTCCAAATCCAGGCCACCAAAGTGGGGTTGTTGCTACTGAAGTGATCGCGGTTTGTGAAAGTTCGGTAAGGAGACCGTTCATGCTATATCCGCTTCGATAGGGTTCAACTTTCTTGTTGGCCGCACTGTAATCAAAACTTGAGCTGGTCTCATCAATCGCGACAGGAATGGCAAAGATTTGGCTATTTTTGATGTATGGATAAGCTTGGTTTTGTGGAAGCCCCCATGCGCCTTTGACGCGGCTTGTACATCCGCCAGCTTGAACTACGTTGAGTGCGATGTTCCAATCAGCAGGAATTAGAACGCGTGAGTTAAAATTCCAGGCGCCTTGTCCATTTGCGACAGCAGAGCAGTCTCTTCCTGCTTGGAGGGGGTAGAGATCGTCGTAGTCTGTGGCGTAAATCATCAAGCCGGTACCGGTTTGTTTCATATTGGACAGATCTTGTGTCTTTTTGGCGGCGACTTTTGCTTGAGCAAATACCGGGAAAAGGATTGCTGCCAGAATCGCGATGATTGCGATAACGACGAGGAGTTCAATGAGTGTAAAGGCTTTCAATTTCATGTTGCTTTCAAGCTCCGAAGCGGTCAACCGTGGTTTAAACCGTAAAACAAGTGTATCGATAGAATGTTAACTCCTTTAGCAATTGCCAATGAAAGTAAAAACCTTAACACACTTCGGTCTGGCTTGTTAAGGATTCGTCGAAGACACGAAATGATCTGTCGTTTATAAATTGACTTTGTCCATTCTTGCGCTCTAAAAAGGGCTCACTTACTTTTGTTTGAGATTGGTTTGATAGGAGATACCGAATCGGTGAGTTCGGGGCTTTGAGTTGTTGTTTGGGAAGTAGGCCCGAACATCGAGGGACCAGCCGTCGAGGAAGAAGTAGTCGATACGGGATGTGGTTCGACCCGAGGGGCCGGTTGAATGGTCGAGGCTAAGCCGGATGTCCTTACTGAATTTGCGTCTGTAGCCAAAGAACGCTTGACCTTTCGAGTTGTCAATGTAACCGGTGTGGAGTTCGAAATCAGAGAAATCTTTGACGAGGCCGAAATTGACGAGAGAATCATCGAAAACATCTTGGATGCCGAGGCCGAATCGCACTTTTTGTTTTTTATCGATTACCATGCCGAATTTGACACCGAAGCGGGTGTTGCCTTTGAGATCGTTATCCATCGCGATTTCAATGTTGGAGGTGAGGCCATAGTGGGCTTGGAAATTTTTGACGTAACTGCTATCCAATGCCGAATCGGTAGAGGTTTGGCGGAATTGGAGCTTTATTTCGCCGATCCTTTGGGTTTTGAAGGACGGGCCCCCAGCGAGTCCAGCGGCTTGCGGCGTTGCAATACATGTAACGAGAACGATAGAGAGCAAACAAATCCTGCGCAACAGCTTGAAGCGAAGCATTCGAGAGTATAGATTATTACGGTTTTGTTAAGAAATTTTATCAGTCAATAGTCATAACAAATCGAGAGAAATTTTTTTTTGCATTATGATCTCGGCAGATTCGGGCTTGACTTGTGGTCAGTTAATGACGTGCCCACCAATGCCATGCAGTTGATGCTATTCGTTACTTCTGATTGACCATTGTTTGGTAAGAAATTCCGAAGCGATGGGTGCGCGGAGCAGAGTCGTTGTTTGGGAAGAATACTCGTGCATCGATGTACCAATTCTTGTTGAGCGTGATATCGAATCGCGCGGCAGTTTTTCCTGCTGGGCCGGTTGAGTGATCGACGCTCAATCGGAGATTGTCTCCTATTTTTCTGCGATAACCGAATACGGCTTGTCCTTTTGCTTTGTCGACATAGCCGGCATGAAGTTCGTATCCTGGAAAGTCTTTCCCTAAGCCGAGGTAGAGTTCCGAGTCATCAAAAATGTCTTGCGCACCAATGCCGAATCGAATTTTTTGTTCTTTGTGGATAAGGAAGGAGTACTTTGCGCCGAAGCGAGAATTTCCATCGAGATTATTGTCGAAAGAAAGTTCGATATTTGGGTTGAATCCGTAGAGAATTTCAAAATTCTTGATATAACGGCTATCAAGGGCTGAGTCTAGTGAAGATTGGCGATATTCAATAATGAGCAGGTTTGGTTTGATGGTTTTGAACGACGGGACGCTTGCAAGCGCAGACAATTGTGGAAAGGCAAACGCAGTCAAGGTAGCGAGCATCAATGGGGCAACTACTTGACGCGGGTGTAATTGAAGCATGGACGATTATAGTTTATTTGTGGTGGTAGCTGACCGTTTTTGATGCAATTCTTCTTTGTCTTTTAAGAACTTTTGATAGGCTTTGCTCTTGGACAAAATCTGCTCTTTGGACGCCGCAGGGAGGGCGGCATTCAAGAAGGTGGGCAATTTTGTGAGCGTGGCATCATTTGCGACGTTATAAAAGGCATCAATCAAATTCGCGACATATGGGAATGCCACTTCGCCGCGTTGACTGATTTCATTGGCTAGTTCGCTGCCTTTTGTTTGGAGAAACATGGTCAGTCCTTTTTGATCAACCTTCTCAAGGAGTTGGATATACCACTCGAGAGTTTCGGTGTCAGTGAATGGCGATGTAAGGGGTCCGGGTGTAAGGCACTTTTTATAATCTGAGCGCTCAAAATCGATGGATGAACATTTTTCAACGTCGAGCATGTCTGACATGTATTGTCCGCCAGTTACACCGGGGTTAAGCACTTCATTTATTTCTTCAAAGGTAGCCTTATCCGTATAGATCCAAATCCTTGCTTGGTCTTTTGAACCTCGGTTGCGAGAAAAGTTTGTTAACAGGCATAGTCGCTGTAGAGTGGGATCAATTTTTGAAGTCACGTTGTATTTCACACCGGGGTGGGGCTCTTTTTTGTGCATTTCAATACACGCGACACGGACGTTAACTGGATCAACTAAGGGCAAAAAGGAGCTTGGATTGAGTGCGGCGTAAATGTCCGATTTACTTGAAACAATTACTGCGAAGACAACAATGACTAAGTTTTGAACTTTTGAATCACTGCTTTGCAAAATGACTCCTGGAGGCACATTGATGACTTGTGGTTCTGTAGCGGGCGAGGAGGCCGTTGCGCCAGCCACGTTCAAATCGATTCCACTTATGTTGACATTGAATGTTTCTCCCGATGTCCCGTTGGTCGGTCTTTGGGGAGTCCAGGCTAGAGGATCTGATCCCTCAACGACGGGAGGCGTTCTCGGTTCGGCAGGTGGTCGACAAATACAGGTTAATGATTTTGAGAAAGAGTTCTTTGTGAAATCGGGAATAAGTACAGTTGCAATTGTGTCTTCTGCTTCGTATTCTTGCGGAGGATAGATATCACTTCCCGGCATTGTTTTAATTTTTGCGTGGCAGACGATATTAAATACACGAAATTTGAAGCTTCTCATGGCTGATTCGCATGCTTTTGCAAAGTGCGGGCTTGTTGCGACTCGAGATCGAGCATCCAGTTCAGCAATGACTTGATCCCGGGCTTTGGCCAGAGCCTTTGATGTAGCAGAGACGAAACCGTATCCTTGAGTTACTTTTGGTTCGGTTTGGGCACATAGTTTTCCGGAAATGGCATCTAGTTTGTTACTGATTGGCCTCGCTTTGTAATGAACTTCCAGCTCATGATCGCCCTTTAAACACGGATCATCACATTCGCCAATACATGTGTCATGACTTGTATGACCACCGCCAACTCCTTTGCACAAGTAGAGACACGTCATGTTTGGCGGCATTTGACCGTACTCACCGTCGGAAAGTTCGCCGGTATCAACAAGATGAAAAGTGCATTCGACAGATGAGCGATGGACGAATTTGCCTTTGGACGTAGTCTGCTCTACCGAGCCATCTGTTTTTACGGGACTCGGATCCTTTGGTACGGTGAATTCAGGAGGATTAAAGGTCTGCTGACTTCCCAGAGCCATGATTGCGATGAGCGTGCTGATCACAAGATTATTATAGAGAAAATTGCTGCTATTGGAGATTTTTCTACTTTGTACTTTCTAATCAATGACTTGTTTGCCGCTCAAATAATATTTTCCTTGGCAAGCGTCTGTCATTTAGGCTTCTGATGGAAATCAATTATGGAGTTGTTAGCCCTTGCATTTGAATGACCTCGAAGTTTGATCCAGCGACGGATTTGAGTCCATTGAGGTCGTTGTCACTCCATCGGGAATCCGGTGCTCCGGAGATAAACCAGTTGGAGCCGTTATCGGCAACGATCATTCCGTACTTTTTGAGGGCGCGGAGTATGACCTGGGTTTGGGGTCCGAATGGAGAAATGTCAAACGATGCTTTAAGGCGAACGCGCATTCCCATTGGCGGGAGGTTGGCGCTGGTATTGCTCGACGCCCAGTGGCGTGCTGGGGAAACGTAAGCGCGTCGAGATTGGGCGACGGTGAATCGGAGGGCGTGAGTGATTTCTCCGGCGGTGACTTCGTCGTAGCGAACGAGTCCAGGGAGGATTGGCAGTCCAGCGGCATCGGCTGAGGTCCAACCGGCGGGGCGAAGGGCACCGGTTTGGAGGTCAAAAATGGCGCCACTTCCCGCGTGCCATGTGCCGTCGGATTGCGGGTGGGCATCGAAGAGTTCGTACAGCTTTTTGTTGGTTGAATCGACGACAAGAACGTGACGATCACCCGTTGCGTTTGACCCGCCTTCGATAGGTGCATTGGAGGGGATTGGGTATGGGCCAGGATCACTTTCATCGGAGTAATCGAATGTGACGGCTTTGCGTTTTTGAGTTCCGGGGACGATTATGTAGGGGATCCCAAATGGGCCGCCGTTCCAGTTCGCACCGAAATCGGGGTGGAGTTTTGTGGTTAATCCTATGCTGGCGATGAGGTTAGCACTGTTTGGATCGACAGGTGATGTGTCAACGGGGGTGTTCCAGGGGTTGTTTGTGGGGAAGATTTGGATGTTCTGGAGACTCGCGTTGGGGGAGCCTGAATCGGTTTCACCGCTGCCGAGAACTATTTCAACACCGGAGGCTCCCCCGCATCCGATAATTGCGGTAGCTATTACGCTCATCAGTGAAAGTTTCATTGGTTTGCTCAATATCTTGGAGACGGTAGAACGTGGCATGCCAGTTCTTGAATTGTTCCATCGATTTATTTTTTTGATGCTGGTGTTGTTCCGGTTTATTCTTGAACGGCGAATATTTCAACTTCGTCTTCGAGTCCTTTGAGAGAATGGCGTCCGAGGCTCTTCACGCTTGAAGTCTCCTTAAGGATTCGAGCGGCAATTGGACCGAATACGATCATTTGATCGAGCTTTCCGGCTTCGGATTGAAGGCGTTTTGCCATGTTTACTGTGGTGCCGGATGAACTCCAGACTTTGCGACCGGCTTCATTAATATATCCGCCGGAAACGGGGCCTGATTCGAAACCGAAACTGACTTCAAACTCGTTTTCAATCATGCCATTAAGAATTTCTTGACATGTGACGAGGGCAGCCGGTGATGAATCGATTGGGTTTTTGGGGAATACGGCGATAAAGCCGTCTCCGGTAGTGCGCTCGACTTCGCCGCCGTGTTTTCGGATTGACTTTTCACACATGTCTAGCCACGCTGCAAAACGCTTCTGATATTCAACGGCACCGATTTTTTGAACCCATTCGGTCGATGCGGTGAGGTCGGAGAAGAGAACTGTTGCCTCGGTGAGTTCTCCGGCGACGCGGGGATCCTTTTTGGGGGCTTGGATGGCAAGAAATATTAAGCTGATTAGAAGCGTTCCAGCGACGGTTAGGAATGGTGACAGCATGGGAACCACAAGTCTTTGAGTCTTTGCCAATAGGATGGGGACGAGGATTACAGATGCTGACGGGATCAAGACCGCGAGTGCGATGAAAACCGGCTTGCGAACTTGCAGTAAAAGTGCTCCAAGAAACGCGATTATTATGGAGATAAATTTTGGCATGTCGTCGGTGGGCCAGTGGATTCTTTGGGATGGTGTAGCTAATGCTGTGTTAATGAGGTTCGCAAGAATGAGGCTCCCTTTGACAATGCCGTGTTGAGGGACAAATGCTTCATCGTCATCTCCGCGAATATCGGCGATTATTACGATTTGATTTGTAAATGGTTGAAAGTTGCTTTTTCTCAATTCAGCTGATGCATTTTCGATGCTTATTGTTTTGAAGCCAACTTGACTCTTAGTCCATTGAAGGGGAAGTTCTTGGTTGAATCCCAGATCGGCTTCCCAATTTGGAGTTAGAAGCTGGGTGTCGGTGAGTTCTGCCTCACTTGGATCTATTCGTCGGTGCCGCCATGCTGCGAGTAGGGCGGAATGGATGTACTCCTGGCCAGTAGATTTATCAGACTTAAAAATGAGGCATCCGAGGACATTTTGGTCGTGGGTGAATGGATTAGCAAAACCGATATCGATCTTTTTGCCTAATGACTTGATCGTGGGAGCAACTTTGAAATCATATGACCAGTTATCTGGCTCATCTAGGTTTTCGACACCGTTTTCGGCATGCGCTGTGAAAATGATTCTTGAATTATTGAGCTTGATAGCTTCCGAGATTTCTTGCGCTAAGGTTGGATCTTCGGTCGGCATTGGTTCGGCGAGAATAATGTCGGAAAGAATAACGGAAGCCCGTGACTTTGCTAAGAGGTGAATCAACTCACCAAGTACTTTACGGTCAACGGCATTAACCGATTTTCCAGGAAAAACTGTCTTCGCTGAGTTTTGATCTATGTTGATCAGAACAATTTCTTTGCTGTTGTCGAGTGGTTTTACGGAAGCTTGTAGTTCGTTAATCGTGCTTCCTTCAACGCTATTGAAGAAATCATTTTGATTGATGACGGTTTCGGCCACTTGGCCGCAAACAATTGCTGTGGCAAGGGCTATTCCGGGCCATAGGAATCGAGCAATTGCGCTTTTTAGGTTCAAGCTCACGGGAAATAGTTTGCTCTATGGAGCGGGGTCAATTTTGTCGAATTCCATTCCGTTATCAAGATAAGTGATGTCAGATTCATTTTGCAAGTATGTGATCTCAATTGATCCGTAGACTTTATAAACATGGTTCCTGATTGTTGAACCTCTATCCTCAACATCAAGTTTGAATTTGGTGCCGAGGGTTCCGAGCGCGCGGGTTTTACTCTTTACGCGTCGCTTATATCGAAATGGAACTGCGGGTTCGGGATGGTCATAAAAAAGACCTCCGGATAAAATTAGAATCATTTCCTTATCGTTTGTGCCATCGCCCAGATAGACAAACTTTGAGCCTGGATCAAAGGAAATTGACTGATTATCTGGGAATTCAATCTTGTACGGCGGATTTTTACTTTCACTCAATGTCACTTGCATTCCCGGTGATAAGTAGAGTCGGTCGCCCCGTTTTACTTGTAACGGCTTCCGTTCATACTCTATCGTCATCGTGCTATCGATAATAATTGACGGTCGGATCGTGATCGGGATCTCTTGGGATATTCCCAGAAGGAGGATAGTTGCGAGCATGGGCACAAGATATCTGCTTTTGGATCTAAATAGTTCGGTTTGCAAACAGAATTCGCAAAAAAACAAACGAGAAGATCGATGTTGCTTTGCGGAGTCACCCAAGATTTATGACCACTCTTTTGCTTGCGATGGAAATTATTTTGGTGCGTTTAGTCAAACATTTTAGATCAAGTCAAGTCTCGTATCTATTGAGCCTTAAACCATTGAACAGCATTCCACAAAGATACTAACATTTTCCATTATCATCATACGCTTCACCTGTCTTTCTATATGCTATGTCAGCTGGATCCTTGAGGTTAGTTATCTCCAATTGGCCTTTGATTTGAGTTACTTTGTTTCTCGGACACGGTGCGCCAGGGATGACTTCAAGTTGAAATACAGTGCCTTGTGTCCCCAGTGTTCTGGACGGTGTTCTTACTCTTCTCCGATATCTATTTATTGCTTCTTTATTGTCCGGACTCGAGTAGATAACGGTTCCGCTTACGACTTCCACGAGTTCCTGATCTTTGGAACCATCGCTCAAGTAGGTGACCCGTGAGCCAGGGAAATTCTGAATTGTAGTGCCATCCTGAAATACGATTGTGGAATAAATTTTGAACTTTTCACGTTCGGTTGTGATCAGATCGCCAGCTTGTAGAGTTACGCGCGTATTTGGTTTACTTGAATCGAATATCCCATTTCGATGCTTAATGTGTACATTCGGAAGTTTAACTATATAGGGGGCGACTGCCTTTGGCGAGGCCGCGACAATGACGACGATTGGTAGGAGAATCACACAATCATATTAGCAATGCAAAAGTATTGATGTCAACTACAGATGCAATTTTGAGCTACGTTTGATTCTCACCCGCACGTCGCGAACTCTGCTCTTGACTTAAGCTCCGGCTCCGTTTTCGACTAGTTGTTTGAACTGTCCTTTAATGAGGTTGAAAACGTGGGCGGATTGACCCTCGTAGTAGTCGGCAGAGACGATGACTTCGTAGTTGCCATCTCCGTTGAGATCGGCGATCGACTTGAGATGAGTAATTTGGATTGGCTCTTGATCCGCGCCGGAGGTTCGGTGAAAGAAGAAGATTGGCTGGGTCGTTGGTTTTCCGTTCTTGATGTGTCGGAGGAGGGTGCAAGACATTTGCCTGGTTTTTGTCGGTTCAAAATCAAAGTTTCCATTGAATCCGAGGCTTTGGGCTTCAATAAGAACTTCTTCCTTTCCGTCACCGTCGAGGTCGCAGCGGGCGATTGAGTTAATTTCGACTTCATAATCGGGGGATTTTTTGGTTTCGGATTTGATGAAATCTCTGATAAGAGCTTTATAGTCGGATTGTTCGGGATTGGCTATTTGGATACTGCGCGGATATTTCGGTTTTGGGCCAGACCAGACGACATCGTTAGATGTATGACTATCCACAAAATTGCCTTCGACCCCATCTGAATATTGCAATTCATACACTTGAGTTATCTCGACAATGCGGACTAAGTCGAGTCGATAGACTTTGAAAGGGACGGTTGGAGTGAGCTTTGTGGTCACGGGTGCCCATGTGTTGTTTTTGTACGTAGCGATGGCAAGTCCATCAACAAAGAGAGTTGGGGTTGGCAAGATTTTGGATTGCTGGTTTAGGATGTAGGCGGCAAGGGTGGTAGTCAACATGGTCTTACTTCTCTGACGATTCAGTATGCTCTTCGATTGTGGCTTAAATCATGCTGGTACTCTCTTTTATCGATGAGCCGACCGTTGACGAGTATTTGTATCCTTTCTTTTAATCGAAAGCCGTTTTTGACGGCCACCCTGGACAGTCTTCTTGAGCAGAGGGAACGCCTTAACTTGGAGATTATCGCGGTGGATAATGGCTCGAGTGATGGATCGGCGGATGTGGTTCGGGATTATGCGGATCGATTTGGAATTATTGGTTTGCCACAGGAAAAGAATTGGGGGGTTTCGCCGGGGCGCAATATTGGATATCGGGTGGCGACGGGCGATTTTTTGCTCAGTTTGGATGAGGATTCAATTCCGAGTTTGGAGTTATTGGAAGCGATCCCTGATTATCTGAATGAGCGGAAAGATGTGGCGTTGCTGGCTCCGCTGATATTGAATGCGGCGACGGGGAATCGGCACTTTGATTATGGAGATGAGCCGAGGGCGGTTGCGAACTTTTCGGGTGCGGCATATGCCTTTCGGCGATCGCTCTTGATGGCGACGGGTGGGTTGGATGATAAGTTGTTTTTTGGGGGCGAGGAACTGGATTTTTCAATGCGGGCTTTTGACTTGGAAGGTTTAACGATGTATGAGCCGGGGTTGACGGTGCGGACGGATATTCCGGCTCGGGTTGGCGGATTGGCTCATGATCGTTTGATCGGTTGGACATATAGTTGGCACCGGGTTTTGGCGAAGAATTTGCCACTTGGACTTGCTCGGCGCTTTAGTCGGAATTATATGTTGCCGCAACTGATTCGGTTCTATACGCAGTGGGAACTTGCTGATGCTCGCCAGTATCGGGCGGCAATCAAGGAAGGATTTGCCTCGGGATTGGCAGATCATCGTGCGATTTCGGCGGAGGCAGTTCGTTATTATTCGAACCCTAGTTTGGAGCCGGTTTTTGGGAATCGTTCGGTTGGTCAAAAGTTGATTCGGAAGCTATTGAAATAATGAAAAGTCTCCTTGCAACAGATTTGCAAGGAGACTTTTTCTATGTATGTCAGCCGACTTTGATTGTTACTTGATCAGCTGAGTAGGTGAAGCCAGGTGGTACTGAGCCTCGACGCTTGACTGCGGCTAAAGCCATGCAACGTACTCTCATTCTCAGAGTGTTTGGATGGACATAGCGAGCGAGGTTGCGCTTTGCAACTTCAAGTTTCACTTCGTTATCCGTCGAAGTCAATCGAGTCGTGTTGAGGGTATCCCATGCACCGGTTGTGTAGTTATAGGCCGTGACATATTGAGCGACCCCAATTCCGTTGGTTGACGACTCAACGGAAATTTTGATTGATTTTACGTCAGCGGGTGCTTTTGGAGAGAGTGCTCCGACTTCGAATGCAGCATAAACACCTCTTTCATTTACGAGTGTCGAATCAATTGTGACTTTGTTGTCATCAGAGTCTAGAATTGCCGCGAGGTCGCCTGAGGTGAGAGTCCCCATGACAACATTAAATGTGTCGATGGTTGTTCCACCGGTTGCTCCCTGAAGCGCATTGTTCGCGTTTACTCGTTTGCCACCTGCAATGAAGTTTGTAAGGGCGGGTACTTCGTCGCTTGAGGAGATGAGAAGATCAAGTGTTTCTCGGGCGGTCAAGTTGGGGAACTTTCCTCTGATCATTGCGGCGATTCCAGCGGCAAGAGGAGTTGCCATTGACGTTCCGTCAAAGAACTCATAGTTGTTGCCTACGGTAGTTGACAAGATTGCAGAGCCAGGGGCCCCGACTTCGATCAATGTTCCCCAGTTGGAGAATCCTGATTTTGTATCATTGCGCGTGGTTGCAGCGACAAAGATAAGGTTATCTGTCAGATTTCGCAATTGCTGTCGAGGCGGATTTTGCTGAGAATTGTTTCCAGCTGAGTTGAGATAAACAACGTCTGCAGTTCCAGCTCTTTGGATCGCTTGAGTGAGAGCGTTTGTAAACCCATCGATTGCATAACTGACTGTGATAACGTCGGCCCCATTTTGCCAAGCGTAGTCAATGGCGGAAGCGAGATCGGACATCCAGCTGCCTTGGCCAGCATAGTGTCGCATCGCCATAATTCTTGCATTTGGATTAACACCTGAGACTCCGATTCCGTTGTTGTGCTCGGCTGCAACGATCCCGGCAACGTGGGTGCCGTGGGTGTCTCCACCTTCGGGTCGAGGATCGTTATCATTGTCGGCGGTATCCCACCCGTTAACGTCATCGACAAATCCGTTATTGTCGTCATCGATGCTGTTGCCAGGAATCTCATTTGGGTTTTGCCAGATGACATTTTGTAGATCTTCATGATCGAGGTCTACACCATCGTCGCATACCGCTACAACGGTCTGGGCAATGTTTGCTAAATCGTCCCATGCTTCGACAGCATCGACGTCTGCATCAACAGTGCCGCCTGACTGGCCAGTGTTGTTATGATGCCACTGCTGGTTGAAAAGTGGATCATTTGGAATGAAATCAGGAGTAATTTGAACGTCTAGTTCGGCATAAGAAACCGCTGGGTTGGTGCTAAGAATTCTTACAAAGTCGGCAGGTTTTAGTCCAGCGTTTAAAACGGAGGGTGTCAGGTCAAGGCGGCTAAAGTACTGGTTAGAGTGATTGTAATTAACTTTTAGTCCGTATTTTCGAGACAGATCGCTTTTCAAGTTATCTGATGTTCCAGATTTGAATGAAACGATGATGTGAGTTGGTGCGGTAACGACAGGGGGGCCCGACGGACCGATCCCATTAGTGCCGCCAAACGTTTGCGCTGTGGATATTCCAATCAGGAATAGTCCCGCAACCATCAAGTGGGGTTTGAAGTTCGATTTCATGGTGTTACTTGCAAGTTGAATTGTGTGCTCTGCAGGGCACTAACCGTTAAAGATGGCATAACTTGGGCTCAAAGTTCACTCTTTCTCCATAAATATTCTTCTTTTATGACTGCTTCTCGAATGTGATCTAGCAAAATTACCGAGATAATTTTACTTTACGAGTTTTAGGAGCTCGGCGAGGTGGCGAGGGTGAGTCATATGCGCCATTGCATCTGTGCCTTCATAACTCCATATATGAAGCCCGGCTTTGTCGAACGTTCTGAGCAGGGGATAGTTGGGGTCTTTAGTAGCAGGTGAGTTAGGATCGGCCGGTTTCATGGTTCCGCCGTTGCTATTGACGATTGCCTGGACGACCTCCCAGGAACCGGCGTAGGTTTCGGGGGTGATTTGGCTCGTGGTGAAAATGACGGTGGTTTTATTGCTTAGTGCTCGGTCGATGAGGGGCTGCCAGATTTTGATGTGATCGGGGAGGACGGCGCGTTTATCGATCATTGCGGGGTCGAGCGAGCCGTAGATTGAATCGCACTGTATCACGGTTTTGAGTTGCGCTAGGATTTCGGGGTCTTGAATGAGATTGCGGACAGCTCCGAATCCGGCTGAGAAACTGGTGAAGTTGAGGTTTTCTATTCTCGTTTGAAGGTGTTCTTCGGCTTGTTTGAGGAATGGTTGGAGAGTTCCTTTTTCAATGAATGGTTTGCCGTACACAGTTGAGCCTTGGCCCAGATTGAAGTTGAGAATGGGGACATTGTAATTTGCGCGTTGGTATTCTTGGATGATAAACCAATCGGCAGTGTGGAAGTGAAGCCAGAGTGAGGTTGGTTTTTTAGAATTGAAGCCAGCTGGGATAAACAGTGTCGCGGTTGAATCGCCAACAGTTATTGCATGAGTTGTACCGCCAGTGATAGCCGTTTCTGGGCCGATTTGGCGAATGACCATGTCTGGTGGTTCCATTGAATGTTGAGTAAGAAATAGGCTCAAGAAAATTGGCGAGGCGAGCATCTTGTTCCGATTATATCAATTGTATGGTTCAACATCCATCGAAAGCGCAGATATTGGCGGCCCTAAGTAAGGCACTCGATTTGGTTGAAGGTCAGCCGGATGGTCATGCAGTTCGGACATGTGCTCTGTCGTCGAGAATAGGTCGAGTCTTTGGCCTTTCTGAGCGCGAGTTATCAGATTTATTTTTTGTCGCTATTTTGAAAGATTGTGGTTGCTCAAATAACTCAGTGCGTTTGCAGAAGATTTTTGGAGGTGACGAAGTTTTGATGAAGCGGGAAGTCAAGTTGATTGACTGGACATCGACAACGGAGAATGTTAAGTTTGCTTTTGCCCACACTGAGCCGGGGAAGAATTGGATTGCAAAGTTGCGCCGATTGTCATCGAATTTGGGAACACCGAAAAGTATCATGGATGAGGTAACTCAGGCTCGGTGTACGAGAGGGGCCGCGATTGCTCGCAAGCTTGGATGTTCCGAGGCGGTGGCGACGGGAATTCACTCATTGGATGAACATTGGGATGGGAAAGGGTCTCCCTATGGATTTAGAGGAGATTCGGTACCGATTTTGAGTCGGATAGTTTGCTTAGCTCAGACATTTGAAGTCTTTTTGTTAGCTTTTGGGTTGGAGGAGGCAATTGAGATGTTGCGCGGACGATCGGGGAGTTGGTTTGATCCGGACTTGGTTGATGTTTGCATTAGCTTTAAGTCAGATATAGCGTTTTGGGAATCGGTTGGCGATGCAACCTATGCGGGAATTGTTCCTGATGCACTCCATGGTTCGGCAATCGATGCGGATGTGGATGCGATCTGTGAAGCATTTGCGATGATTATCGATGCGAAATCATCTTTTACGGCGGAGCATTCTACGCGGGTTGCTGAGTATGCAGTCATGATTGGTCGGGAACTCGGTTTTTGCACTGACCAATTGGTCGAATTACGGAGAACAGGGCTGTTACATGATATTGGAAAGTTGGCGGTTTCAAGTTCGATCTTAGAGAAACCGGGAAAGCTCGATGCGGATGAGTTTGCCGTGATCAGGAGCCATCCCAAACATAGTTTTGAAATTTTGAATCGAATTGAGAGTTTTTCCGGGATTGCAGACATTGCTTCGGCTCATCATGAGCGGCTGGATGGAACCGGCTATTGGCAGGGTTTAGGGGCTGAACAACTCTCGTTAGAAATGCGAATCATGACAGTTGCTGACGTGTTCGATGCACTTTCGGCAAAGAGACCCTATCGTGATGCGATGCCCTATGAAAAATGTCAAGAAATTATGGAAAAGGACTCCGGAACGGCGTTCGATCCGGAGTGTTTAGAGGCGCTTTGGTCTGTTTTTGCGAGAGAATCCAGAAAGATTGCCGCTTAGTAGGCTACGAAATCGCCTTCGTCACCGGCGCCGTTTGTGAGGTTGACTACGTTTGTGCCATCCAAATTCATCGACTTGATATTTCGATTACCAGCGATTGATTCGACAAAAATGATTTTTGTGCCGTCGGTGCTAAATCTCGGAGCACGTTCATCGTTTGTGCCTGATGTTAGTTGAGTTTGGTTCGTACCGTTGCTGTTCATGATGTAAACATCAACGCCCGTACCTCCATTGTTTCGAGTGAAGACAACTTTGCTGCCATCGGGAGAGGCAGTTGGATCGGACTCATTTTGACTTGCAGTCGTTAGTTGAGTTACTCCGGTGCCGTTCAAATTCATTGAGTAAATGTTCTTATTTCCGTCGCGGTCTGTGACAAAGAAGACTTTTGAACCATCGCGAGCGATGTTGATATCACTCTCATTGGCAGCGTTGTTGGAAAGGTTCGTCGTGGCCAATCCGTTTGAGTTAACAGAGAAGATTTCTTGGTTGGCACCGACATTGACGTAAAAAATCTTTGACCCATCGGGTGAAAAAATCGCATCATAGTCGGTTGTTGCGTTATTGGTGAGTCTGACGATACTTCCTCCGCTGATGTTCATTGTGTAGATTTCTTCATTACCGTCGCGATTTGAACTAAAAACAATCCGATTTGTATTGATATTGAATTCTAACAACTGCTCATCGAAATTATTATTTGTGAGTTGGGCAAGGTTGCCGCCAGTATCGTTCATCGTGTAAATTTCGTAATCCGTTCCATCATCTTTCAAGAAAAAGAACACGGTGCCGTCCCCATTTGGGATGGGGGTCAGGTCATCATTTGATGCGGATGTGAGTTGGGTCAATCCGGTCCCGTCGACATTAATTGTACTTATGTTGTAATTGCCGGAACTGTTTTCGTTGAAGACAATTTTATTTTGTGGGTTGTTTGAAACTGCAGCCCCTCCGCCTCCACATCCAAGAATGATTGCGAAGGAAATTAAGGTGATGGCAGGCAGTGTGGATTTGAGCTTAATCATGTTTCAACTCTACCTATTCAGGTTTCTGAAATGGGATGACGTGTGTGTTGGTACCTAGTAATTTTGACAGTTTTGCCTCAACAAACCTGAATGGTTGCTGAACGAAAGGTGTCGAGAAATTATGAAATGTATGGTTGTTTTGTCCGGAGATTCCGGTTGATTTGGAGAAGACAATGAAGATTCATTACTCAGTTGGGTTTTTTATAGCCCTTGGTTTGTTTGCTCAGTCAGCGAGTGCCATCAATGTGTATGGCCTCACTGACCGTGACCAGTTGGTAACGTTCGACTCAGGAAACCCGAACTTATTAACAAACTCAGTGTTCATTTCGGGTTTGGCCTCAAATGAGACTGTCCTTGGCATCGATATCCGGCCATCGAACAATTCGCTTTATGCAGTTGGTAGCTTCGGAAACGTTTATATTCTAAATCGTACGACAGGTATGGCGACTTTTCAGGCTTCGCTGTTTGATTCAGTGACAAACAATGCACTTGCCATGATGGGCACGGAATTTGGGATTGATTTTAATCCTGCGGCCGATCGACTACGCGTTGTTAGCAATTCGGGTCAGAACTTGCGCGTCAATGTCGCAACAGGTGCGACGGTTGTTGACGGAACTCTGAATCAGCCAGCAGGAACTCCTTACCTCGTTGGTGCGGCGTACACGAACAATGACAATGATCCTTTAACTGGCACAACACTTTATACGGTTGATTCAAATTTGGATGTTTTGAATATCCAAAATCCGCCCAACAATGGAACTCAGGCTTTGGTCGGTGCGTTGGGAGTGAATGTCTCGGCTTTGGGAGACATTGACATCTTTACGAACGGCACTTCGAATATGGCATTTGGTGCCTTTCAAGTAGTAGGTGATACAGGTTCTCGCTTTGGATCGGTTGATTTGATGACAGGTGCGTTAACTTTGGGGGGTTACATCGGCAGCGCTCAGTCGAACAACTCGGTTGCAATTCGCGGCATTGCTGTGGAGACGGTTCCAGAGCCGGCTTCGATGGGATTGCTCGCATTTGCGGTATCGGGGATTGTTGCTCGACGCCGCCTCAAAAAGTAATTTCTTGCCGTTCCTTTCCATTTGGCGGAGCATTTTTGCTCCGCTATTTTTTGGTTGATTTTCGGCGCTGATGGATTGTTAATGCGAAGAGTGAACCACCGAGGGTGGCGCATGCTAAGTAGCTGAAATTGTGGGTTTTTGCGACGGCATCAATGTTAGATTTTTTGAAGAAGAGGTTTGTGGCGAGGACCAGATATGCCGTCAGGAGGACGATGAGCAGTCCGATAGTGATGGGTTTTTTGAGTTTTGAGAATGGGAGGGGATTTTTGCCGATGGTTGCGGCGAGAGAGAGGAGAATTCCGAAAAATGCGCCCATCCACCAAGTTGCGACGAACCCCCAGATTAGGGCGAGAGTGCGTGGTGACTGAGTGTCTATGATGATTATGTGGTGGGGAGGGAGAAAGTACTCGGAGAAATTTGAGCGGTGACGAGATCATGTAGCCATCCATAAACAATTGAGATGAGTGTTGTAAAGCTTGTGATTTTTAGGAATTCGTAGAATCGGTTAGGACTTGCAGGCACTTCTTAATTACCGTTGTTGGGGATGGAGTTGCCGCTGAGGACGGTATCGGGTTGGTAGCGAAGTAGATTGGGGTCACGGAGGGCGTTGGCGACAAAGTCTGTGAGTTGGATGATTTCATTTGGGTTAAGGCCGAGGGGTTTGAAGAAGGGGTCGAGTTGGGACGGTGGTACGTTGGGGTTTTGTGGGATAGCGTTATTGAAATACTCGATGACTTCGCGGATGGAGTGGATTGAAGAGCCATGGCCGTAATGGGAGGAATCGAGGAGGTTATAGAGTTGTGGGGTTTTGAATTTGTGGTTATCAGCCGGGTTGCCTGTGAATCCACCCCGACCGAAGTTTTCGATTGAGGTTGCATTGGCGTTGTTGGCATCGCCGCGTTGGTAGAGATCACGGAAACCTACGGCTCGGAAATTGTTTTCGTTCAAGGCGGCGCCGGTGTGGCAGTTGAAGCATTTGGCTTTGCCAAAGAAGAGGGATGCGCCGGATTTTTGGCTCTCGGTCATTGCTTTGACATCGCCTCGGAGATAGAGTTGCCATGCAGATTTGTTGGCAAGGAGGGTGCGTTCGTACGCGGCGATGGCAAGTCCGGCATTGAACGTTGTGTAGCGTGTCGCGGTCGGCGCTGTGGGAAATGCGGCATCGAAAAGGGGAGAGTATCCGAGTGAGTCGGAGAGGATTTTATTGATGCTGAGGCGATGGATTCCCATTCCGGCGATGGCTTGTGTTTCGACCCCTTCAAATCCGAGGTTGTTAGTGCCGATGATGCTCCCGGGAATCCACTTCGATTCGGTGCCGATGTTTGCGCCGGATGCACCGAACTGACCGTTGTAATGGTGGTTTCGTTGATATGCGGAGTTGAGGGCGCTTGATGTCCGGATTGGCTGAGTGTCTCTGGCGAATTCGTTATAATTGGGTTTGGGAATTCGTGCTTCGCCAGCGGCTCCGAATCCCAGACCACCTTCGCCGATGCCTTGGAATCTTCCGGCTTGGAAACCGGCCCGTGCGTTGTGGCAAGTTGCACAGGATGCGGACTCTTTGCCTTCGGGTCTGGCAGAAAATTGGAGAAGTGCGGTTTCGTGGAAGAGGAGGCGTCCAAGGGCGACTTTTTCGTGGGTTAGCGGGTTTTTTGGGTCTTGGGGAATTCGGGAGAAATCATCGCTTTCGGGGAGAATGAATGCGTTTGCGCCTTGGGGGTGGAGATCGGCGAGACGGGTGAAGAGGTCTATATCGGATTGGCTCGCGTCGGGGGGGAGTTGAACGGATGTTATCGCAGAGCTCCCGCCACCGCAACCAACGGCGAAAATTGCTATTGAAACCGCGAGGGCAAAAGCACTGGTCAAGTTCGGTATTCTATTTTTTGCGCTCAATGTGTTTTTGACTCCTTGCACTATTGTGGGCAATGTATGGCGCAATGTGTTTTATGCGCGGGAGCTATTTGATGAGTTTATCGAGGATTTTGGCGAGGCGATATCCGCCAAGAGCCGCTTGCTTGAGAGCGAGGTTGATGCGGCGTTCGCGATAGGCAGGTGACTCGACGGTGTTTTGAGTGATGCCTTCGTATACGAAGTTTTTGGCGAGTTCGGCGCCCTCGTCGGCCCACTTATCGGGATTGAGTTCGTTGAGTTGATCTTTGAAAGTTGATGGGGGATACATTTCGACGATTTTTGCAGCTTTTTCTACTTGACCGCCGCGCCAGCCTTCGCGCGAGACGGCATCGGAGATGGCGCTATCCCAGAGGAAGTGCAGGTTTTTGGGGTCGCCGCTGAGCTTGAAGAAGTTTCCGCCGGCATCGCCTTTGCCGTCTTCAGCGCAACTGGCGGCGCAGTGGAGGGGTTGGTGGAGGTCACCGACGATGTGGCTGGAAAAGGCGATCCAGAAGGCTTGCATTCGGGGGGTGGATTCTTTTGGATATTGTTCGTTGATGAAATTGATGGCTTTGACAGCGTCGAACGTTGCATCTTGGATGTGATCGCCGTGGGTTTCGGTAAAGAGAGGGCGGTTGATGTAGTGCCAGACTTTCATCCGAGTGCCTTCGTTGTTTTTGGGGTCTCGTTTGTCGAGGGGGTAAGCCCAATCGTTGTAGTAGTTGATTTCCTTTTCGTAGGAGGTGTCTTTGTTGCCTTTGATGACATCGGGGAAGACGGTAGCTTGGGCGAGCCAGAGGCTGGGGTGGTCGTTGTTGAACGAGAATTCGGGGTCGCCTTTTTTGAGGATTTCGTTGAGTTTGGATTGCTTTTCGGGGGAGAGTTGGGAGTAGGCGATGATGCCGACGATGCGGTGTCCATTGGCGTCCCATGCGAATGCGGGGAGGGTTGATAGGGTGAGAGCGGCAAGGAGGAGGGTGCGGGCGAATCGCATGACTTTAGTTTGGACGATTCGGTGGTAGGGGGAGTTCTTGGGCGTGGGACTAACCCGATCACAAACTAGAAGAAATGGCGCAAAACACTTGCTGTCTTGCGCCATTTCCTTAATCTGGAAAATTGAAGTCAACTGGCTTTTTGGATGCTCATTTCTTGGAACTGTCGGACTTGTTGGGCGAGGGAGCGGACATCTTGGGATGCTTTGCAGTCGCGGTTGGTGACGACATAGAGTTCGCGCTTGCGGGTGGCGAGAGCGGCGGATTGGTCGAACCGGACGGAGCCGAGGTAATCCACTTTCTTTTTGAGGTAGCTCCAGCAGATTTTTTCGAACATTGTGAAGAGTTTATGGCCCTCGTGGGCGTTGCACATATTGAAAACGACATGGATGCGCGCATTGGGTTTGCGGCGGAAAATGGTTTTTGCGGTTGCGTACGCGTCGGTGATTGACGTGGGATCGGGGCTTGCGACGAGGATGATTTCGTCGGAGAGTTTGAGGAAGCTGAGGACGCGGTTATCGAGACCGGCGGCGCAATCAAAGAGGAGAAAATCGGTTTGTTTGCTGAGTTCGTTGAGTTGCTCAAAGAAGAGTCCGAGCTTTTTGGGGCCTGCGCGCATGAGGGATGGCACGGCAGATGCGCCAGTGATGGCTTTGAACCCACCGGGGGCATCGACGAGGATCTCGGTGAGAGTTTTTTCTTCGGCGACGACGTGTTGAAGGTTGAATTCGGGAGTTATGCCGAGGCTGATATCGAGGTTTGCGAGTTGAAGGTCGGCATCGAAAACGGTGGTTTTGGCTCCGGTTTCGGCGAGGGCCGCGGCGAGGTTTGCTGAGAACGTGGT
>JBJXDW010000104.1:0-16754 GCA_046154445.1 Fimbriimonadaceae bacterium
GGTTTTTGTGTTTGGTGATGGAATTGATGAGGAGGGTGCAAGAAAGTACTGTGAGTTCTTTCGGTCGGCGGTGGCGGATCGCATGGGCCGGGGCGACCTTTACCGAGTTGATCTGAGATTGAGACCATTTGGAAGTCAGGGGCCGATTGCATGTTTGCAGAGTACGTTTGAAAAATACTATGCGCAGTATGCGGAGCCGTGGGAGCAGGTGGCGCTGATCCGTAGCTTCTTGATTTCGCCGAATCTGGAAATAGTTGAATGGTGGGAGCGGATGCGGGAGCGGGTGGTTTTTGCGGGGGCCAGAAGTGAGATAGCACTTGAGAACTTGCTGAAAATGCGTCGTCGAGCTGAGGAGCAAGTTGACGGATCAGATTTGAAACGTGGGGCAGGTGGGATCCGGGATGTTGAGCTGAGCGTTCAAGTGATGCAGTTATTAAACGGGGCAATTCACGAGGAATTGCGTGGGCGACCAACACTCGAGATGCTGAGCGTGGGCACCGAGCTCGGGTTGATTGATGAATCGATGAGTAGAAGTTTTTGTGAAAATTATATTTTTTTGAGGAGGCTTGAACACCGCGTTCAGATTTTGGCGAATCGGCAAGTCTATGCTTTGCCAGAGAATTTAGGGTTGAGAGATGTAGTGGCTCGGTCACTCGGTTATTCGCGAACTGGGGCCTTGGAGGATGAACTTATGGTTCGGAGGGGTGAAGTGCGGCGGGACTTTGAGATTTTGTTTGCCCCTTTAATCCAGGAGGAAAACGCTGGAGTTGGAGATGAGTTACGATGGCTTGATTCAGTTAAAGGTGGGAATAACTATGCTAAAGCCGTTGCGGAGAATTTTAGTAGCAAGTTGAGGCTCGAGCAAATTTTGCATGGCGCTCCGGCTCTCGTTTCACATCTGCAGCAGTCGCCGGGTGTGTTGGATCAGATTGTCAGCGGGGAGATTTGTGAATCGGTTGATTCAGCGGAGCGGTTCAAGGCTTTGAATACGAGATATGATCGAGGGGAGATGCACCGGTCGTTGACGAACGGATGGTTGCGGACGATTACTCATAGTTTTTTTGCTGAGAATGCGGATTTGGGTGAGTTGTTGACTTCGCATTTTGATGCGGCGATTGGAGTTCTGGCGGGGCATTGGGGGCAGTCGGTTTCGGTTGTTGGGCTCGGTAGTTATGCGGCGGGAGAGATGTGCCCGGCCTCTGATGCGGATTTACTTGTTTTGGTGGGAGATGACTCGGAGCGCGAGGCGGTTGAGCGGAGTTTGCAATCGGCTTTGATTGAACTTGGAAAATTAAAGGGGATGGGGGCACCGTTTGAAGTGGATTTTCGGCTTCGGCCTGAGGGAAGAAATGGTCGGTTGGCGGTAACACCGGAAGGGCTGAGGAAATACGCGGCGACGTTTATGGAACCGTGGGAGCGATTTGCATTGGGGAGGTCGCGCGTGGTTTTTGGAAGTGATTTTGCTTCGGAGCTGTTGAGGGAGGTTGTTTATGGAGACGAGATTTCGGGAATTGAATTTGAATCACTTTTACACATGAAAGAGCGGATTGAGCGTGAGCGAGTGAAACCCGGAATGCGGGATCGGCATATAAAACTTGGGAGAGGCGGGCTTGATGACATTGTTTGGCTGGTTCAACTTTG
Source organism: Fimbriimonadaceae bacterium (assembly GCA_046154445.1). Taxonomy (GTDB): domain Bacteria; phylum Armatimonadota; class Fimbriimonadia; order Fimbriimonadales; family Fimbriimonadaceae; genus UphvI-Ar2. Next base: position 1,642 of record JBJXDW010000104.1, read on the forward strand.
GATGCTTCGGCGGTCGGATTCGGTTTTGAAGCTGGATGATGTTCCGGTACGGACGGTTGATCGGCTGCGGCTTTTGCTGAACGAGCGGTTTTTGGATGTTGTTGAGTACGATGCATTGAAGGAAGGACTTGATGTGTTGAGGCGCATTCGCAATAAGCTTTACTTGCTTGGGGTTGGTGACGATTTATTCCCAGAGAATCCTGACCGATTGGCTTTGGTTGGCGAGTGTTTTGGGATTGAGGATCCGAATGAGGTGCTGGCTCTCTATAGTCGACATAGAAACCGTATTCGTGGGATTTACGAAGAAGGCATTTTGAGGTTGAAGTCGCTATGATGAATGGCTGGATTCTGCTGGTTTTGAGTTATTTTGTCGGGTCGATACCGGTTGGGGTGATGGTCGCCAAAGCACGCGGGATTGACATTACTAAAGAAGGGAGTGGGAATGTTGGTGCGACAAACATCGCGCGTGTTTTGGGGAAGAAGGCGGGAGCGGTTTGTTTAATTTTAGATGTTCTGAAGGGATTTGTTCCGGCGTTGGTATTTCAGGTGATTGTTTCTAGGCCAATTTTTGGATTTGGGTTTCCGAGTCAGGAATTTGGGTTGATTTGTGGGGGTTTGGCGATGGTTGGACACATGTTTAGTCCGTTCTTGAAATTCAAGGGCGGGAAGGGGATTGCAACGGGACTTGGAATGCTTGTAGGTTCTTCGCCGATGGTGGGCGGTTGGGTTTTGCTTTCTTTTATCGTGGTTGCGATTCCGTCTAGAATTGTGAGTTTGAGTAGTTTGGTTGCGGTCGCGGTGATGGTGGTTGCGGGGTTACTTTTGACTCCACCGCCGCTGTTTTGGGGGGTCTACATTGCGTTGGCGGCGTTTATCTATTATAAGCATTGGCCCAATATTCAGCGGATTATTCAGGGAACTGAGCCGAAGTTTAGCTTTGGTGGCGGAAAGAAAGAAGAACCTTTGGAAAAAGAGAACGCAGTTGATGCGTCTGATAGTTAGCGTTTGATTTTATGTTCAGTTTGATGCAGATCCTTGCCTTCGCGGTGTGGGTTCCGGTGGGCGTGTGGATTTACACGGTCATTGGTTGGCTGGTTATGGATGAGGTTGAGACTTCGACGGGGTTACTGGCTTTGGCGGTGGGGATTAGTTTGGGTTTAGCGGGGAGTTTTGCACCGGATCGGAGCTATGCATGGTTGCCGTTTTCGATCGCGTTGATTTCGGTGTTTTTGTATCCAATTGTTAATGAATCGTGGCGTAGACATGAACTTTTTACGATTGAAGTCGCGAGGATGGAGGGGATTTATGAGCGAATGCGGAGGAATCACTCGGATGTTTATGGAATGACGACAATGGCGCAGATGCTTTATGATCGTGGGTTGATGCATCCGGCGATTGCCTTGATGGATGGGGCTTTGAAAGCGCAGCCGAAGGATTTGTTTCAGAATGAGTTCAGAGCTTTGGCACGATGGAAACTTGAATTGGGGGGCGTTCCGCTTAGGACGGAAACAGTTTGTTTGCGTTGTGGCGCGGCGAATTCGGGTGGCGTGTGTTTTTGCGGTCGCTGTGGGGCGGAGTATTTGCTTGATCTTGTTCGGCGGCGGTATGTTGGTTTTACGGGTTGGGGGATGCTCTTTGGAACCTGGGGGGTATTGGCGGGGTGCGTTGCAGCGGCGCCATTTTTGGTGAGTGATCAGGTTGCGACTGAGGTTCGGCTTGGGGTTGGGATTGCGGCGGTGGTTGTGGCGTTGGCAGGGTTTGGGGTGTTTGTTGCAAAGGGAGTTCGGGGTTGATTAAGAAACTTGATTGGTATGTGTTGAAGGAGATGTTCGTGCCTTTGGTGGCGGGGACGATCGTTGTTGGACTGTTATTTGTAAGTAATGAATTGATTGCTATTTTTAAGAATCTTGACTTGAAGGGAGTGCCGCCGGAAGCGATTATGAAGTTTGCGATTCTTTCGTTTCCAAAGTGGTATTTGCTCGTGTTTCCGATGGGGGTTACGTTTGGGAGTTCGCTTGCGATCTCTCGATTGGCTCGGGAGGGTGAAATCACGGCGATGCGGGCGGCGGGGATTTCGTTTTGGCGGATCCTTAGGACGGTTGGGATTGTTGGGGTCGTTTTTGCGGGGTTGAGTTTCTACAACTCGGACAAAGTCACTCCTTGGGCAAGCCGGGAATATAACAAGCTGATTCGAGATTTTGGGGTTGTTGGGGTTGTTGGGAATATTCAGCAGAATCAGACAATCAATCTTGCGCCCTATTCGGCTAATTTCGGGCAGGTTATTCCGGAGGGTCAAAACTTGATTTTGAAGGATGTGTTGCTTTTTGAGAGACCAAAGCCGGGGCAAGTCTATATTTATACAGCACCTACAGGGACTTACAAGGCAGGGGTTTGGAAGATTGACAATCCGGAGATTCGGATTATTGAGGGCGAGAGCCTTATCATGGTTAATCGGGTCAAGGAATTGACGATTAATCAGCGGATCGTGTTAAACGACTTTGTTCCGGGCCAATCCGAAAAAGAACGTTCCAATAAGCAACTTTGGGCAGATATTCTTGCTCTTAAGAAGGCAAATGTCAAGTCAAGGTTGAGTGAAGTTGAGTTTTATTCTCGATTCGCGGGAGCGGCGACTTGTATCGGATTTGCGATCATGGGGGGAATCCTGGCATTTCGGTTTAGGCGCGGGAGTGCATTTCAGGGTTTCTTGATTAGTTTGGGAACGGTTTGGATGTACTTTAATGCTCAGATTGTGATGACGCAGGCAGTGGGTAGAAATGGCGGTTTGGATCCGATGTTTGCAGCATGGAGCCCCTTCTTTGTTGTTTTACTCGTAACGTTTCTTGCGCTTTGGAGGCTTGAGTGAGATTTATTATAACTTTGTTCATTTCCTTGGTGATTTCTATTGGATTTGGTGATGGATTGCCGAATACGGTTGCGGGTTCTGAGCCGGGACAAGAAGCACCACCGATGCAAGATTCCGTAAAACAGGATCCTCCGAAGACGGGTGGACAAGAGCAATTGCCGCCGCCAAGCAACTCAAAAAGCAAACCGCTTAAGATTGTTAATGCAGATAAATATGGTCGTTCGGGGGATGAGGTTGTTTTTGAAGGAAATGTTGAGCTTGAGTATGAAGGATATACGCTGAAAGCGGACAAGATTGAGGGGAACTTAGTTACTGAGAAATTTACATTGACGGGCGGCGGTTCTCTGATTGGCGAAGGGGATGTGGTTAAGGGCGAGGTTGTTCATGTTGATTTTAAAGAGAAGATTTATGAGATTGAGAATGGGCGGGCGGTGGTTGTTCCGGCGCGGACGAACGGACTGACAACGGGGCCATTTTATGTTTCGGGCGGGCAGGGAAAATTCCAGGAGTCACACTTTCATATTCTTAATGGGGTGGTGACGCCTTGTGATTTGGAGCATCCTCACTTTTCGTTTGATGCAGCGAGCACGGAAGTTGTGCCGGGGAAGAAGTTGGTTTTCCGAGATTTTGGGTTGAATATTTTGGGGAAGAAGGTTCTTTCGTTGCCGTATTTGTATATCCCGCTGGTGAATGATCGACCCCGCTATTTGCCGGAGTTTGGGCAGTCGGTTGACGAAGGTTATTATGTGAAATCGAGATTTATCACGCCGCTGAAGGGTAACGATACATGGGAGACTCGGCTTGATTACATGACGAAGTTGGGGTTTGGATTGGGCGGGGAATACGCCTACGACACTGAGACTATTCTAGGTTCGGTTGGAGCGTATTCGTTGACCGGGCGGAGCGATACGGTGGTGGCGAACTTGCGGCATCAACAGCGTTTTGGAGCGTCGCGATTGGATGTTGATACTCGGTGGCAACGGAACAACTATTTGACGGCGCCTGCGAGTTCGATATTGAATGGTCGAGCGCAATTTACGTTGCCGAGCGCGAGGGGGACTTCGGTGTTTGGTTATTCGAGAAACAGTTCGGATACAGGCGCGTTTGGGAGTGTTTCGCAGAGTTATAGCTTGAGTGATACGCGGAACTTTGGGGTGAACACGCGAACGAATTTTAGTGCGACCTATTCGGACTCGAGCAGTGCGAATCTCGGGACGGTATTGAGTCAGAGTAAGCGGCTTGATCTGCGGTTTTTTGGTCAACAGGAGCTTCGGTCTTTGAGTGCGGATTTGCTTTACCAGCGTTCGGTTCCGGTGGGTGATGCGCAGAGCTTTAGTGGTTCGAGTGATCGGACGCCGCTCTTGACGTTGCGGTCGGATACTGGGCGGTTGTTTGGGTCGGAGTTGGGGAAGGCATGGCCGTTCCGGTTTGAGGGGAGCATCGGGGAGTTGCGTGATCCAGGCGGTGGGCCGATTACACGGATGACGTTTGATTCGAATTTGAATAAAACGGAAGTTCTTGGTCGGGGGTTCTCGCTGGACTATAACGGGCTTTATCGTCAAGGACTCTATAGCGATGACACGGCGCAGTATCAGCTAGGCTATGGCGGGAACTTGCGCTACCAATTTGGCGCGAATTCGTCGGTACGGCTGAGTTATCGTAATCAGAAACAGTTTGGGTTTACGCCGCTTTCGATTGATTTGGCGGGGCAGAATGACGCGTTTCAGCTTGGGGTTGATGTGAACCATGGAAGAGGTTGGTCATCGACATTGTCGAGTGGTTACGATGTTTTGGCGGTGGAACGACAGCAGACGCCTTGGCAAATTGTTACTTTGGGAACGAATTACAAAGGAAACACGAGCACTTTTCAGTTGGCGGCGAACTACGATACGTTTAATCAGGTTTGGGGGGTTGTGCGTGCGGATAACCGATTTCGATTAGGTGGGACAGGCATTACGACGAGTGTTCGCTATGATGCGAGTCGGGCGACTTGGGGCGCGGCAAGTTTGCAGATTGACGGGTTTAAGACAGGGCAGGTGACGACGGATGCGGTACTTTTCTATAACGGCTATACGAAACAGCTTGAGGCTCAGCAGTATTCGATTCGGTATGACCTGCATTGTACGGAGGCGGTTTTGGAGATTACTGATTTTAAGAGTGGGTTTAGGAGCGGTCGTCAGATCGCATTTTATATCAGGATAAAGGCACTTCCGTTTGGTAGCGATTTTGGCTATGGACGTCGCGGGCAACAAATTGGAGGCGGAACAGGTGGATTTGGATTTTAGTCCCTTGCGAATTTTGGATTTTTGCAATATAATTGCATTATGAAAGTGCAACGAGCGAGTGGGGTTGGATCAGTCCTGCTAGCAATGCTTGCCCATGTGCCTTGTTGTGGGCCGACGGTTTTGTTAGCATTTGGGGGGATTACGGCGGGAGCGGGGTGGTTGCATTCTCTGGAGTCTTATCGCTGGTGGTTTATGGGATTTTCTTTGTTGAGTTTGGGATACGGGTTTTGGTCCGCTTATCGGAAGCCGCATGCTTGCCATGATTGCGGGAGTTGCGGTACTGAGGCTCATGCTCAGCGGCGGGTTCGGATTGGGTCGATGTGGTTTGTTGCGGCTTTGGTATTGAGTTTGACGATAGTTGGGATATTGAACACTGGGCATGTGCATTAAGTGGACTGAAGCTGTTTTCTTTCGTCAACCCCTCCCTTTGTCCCTCCCCGATCCTCGGTGAGGGGGTTACTTGAGCAGAATTGGAGATTGGTTTCTGTTTGAAACATAGATCTCTTGTTATTCAACCCCTTCCGACCCTACGGGCCACCCTCCCCGATCTTCGGTGAGGGGGTTGATTTGTGTCTAATGGAGTCATCAGATGATTCAAAATCTAGTTGCTCCGATTGGCTAACGCTTCGCAATGTTGGTGGATTGCCAAAATTGTTTGATCCAAGTCCTCGATGACTTCGTCATTTGTGAAGTGAATGATTGACCAGCCTAAAGTTTTGAGCGTGTGTTCCCTCAATTGATCCTTGTCCTCTTGATCTAAATGGGATCGACCATCTATTTCAATAATGAGACGTAACTTCGGACATGCGAAGTCGGCGACAAAGTCTGCAATTGCATGCTGATTTCTAAAGTGAAATCCAAGCCCACGTAATTTTCGAATCTCAGACCAAAGGAGGCGCTCAGGAAAAGTTTGTTCCTTCCTAAGTATTTTCGATGTCGCTTTGGTACGACGTGTTGCGTTCCGCCTCACGGGGTTCACACCCACGTTGAGGCGCGGCGGAAAATTTTGAATGTGACGGGGCGGCGAAGGTGGGCGAAGACGAAGTTGGGGTAGCCAGCCATGAAATCGAGTTCGTAGTCATCGGGGGCAGCGATGAGGACGAGGGGGACGAGGTTAGCTTTGGCGTGATCCATTTTGCCCTCGGCAAATTTTTCGTATCCGGCGATTTTGTGAGGTTTTTCGAGGGTAGCAAGGAGATCAACGAACATCAGGTCGGTTTCCTCACTTGCTTCGAGGGCATCTTGCCAGCGGTCAAAGATCAACAGTTCGTCGTCGGGTTGGAATGCGCCTTCGGTCGCCTTGATTAAGTCGGCATCTTTTGTGACGAGGACGAACTTCATGATATGACTATAGAAGACGGATGGGGTTGGTTGCAACGGTTCAGGTGTGCGATTAGAACCGCAATTTTGTTGTTTTTAAGGGCTTTGTGCAAAAACCTAGTGAATTTGACAAGGTGAAACTGCTTGGGATTTTTGGGTTTTGACCGATATGTGAATTAAGATGCGTGTTGGTTCAAGTAATCCGGCCCCGGTGATTAAGCCGACCGATGATGTTGCGCGATTGCAACATCAGGCGAGTATCCTGAAAAAAGCCCTAGATGGACAGAAGGATACGGCTACACAGCTACTCAAGATGATAGATACAAAGGGCAAGATTGTCGATATTCAAGCTTAGCGGTGGTATCTTTTCAACTTAGTGAGTAGCAAAGCTCCGGTCGCGCCCGTTTGGTGGAAGAACACATTTTTCCTTTTTGGATTTGTTCTGATTTTGTTGGCGATTTTTGGGTTGGTTCGAGGCGAAGCAGTAATTCGTGATCCTGGTCAGAAATTTGAGACAGGATTGGTGTTATTTTATTTTTTTGGGGGCATTGCAATGTTGGTCAACGGTTGGTTGACGCATTTGCAGGGGTTGCAGATTTTTGAAGAGTACGTTGAAATGCATGGGGTCGATGAAACCCAAAAGCAAGCAAAGGTATCAAGCAAGTCAAAATCTGACGTAGAAGAAGTTCAAGAATTGGTAGGTTCAGAAGAAGAAAATGGTTAAGTGCGCATGTGGAAAGGAAATGGAACATGTTCCGAATTGGTTTAATTCGGTTGATGTTAACATCGTTTGTAACAATTGCCCGAATCGAGAGATTCGGAATATCAGCGAGATTAAGCTCGACGAAAACGGTAAAGAGATTATCGTTGAGCCGAAGACACGCGGTTAATTAAGCGGCGCGCTGTTGCTTTTCGCCGCAGATTCGCTCAAGCATGATTAGGGTTGGAGTTTGATCCGACCCTAATTTTCGTTTACAGGCGATGCGCAGATCAGTGTCGCTGAGAATTGACCAGTCGTTGACTGTGATGCGAGCAAGGATTTTCTCGCCACTTAACCAGACATCGGCTTCGAGTACGCCCTCGGTATTGAGGAAAAACTCGCGAGTTAGGTCAAGGTCTGGGCCTTGGTGTTCAACTACCTGAAGATGCACATTTGGGTTATCGGTTCGGTTTTAGGATTCTGAACCCCTTATGATTGCCTGATATTGTTCGTATGAGTCGATATCGGTACCGATGCCAGCGAATGGGGTGATGACGGCGTTAGTTGGGCTTTTGAGGAAGCCTCCGACGGCCCGTTGGAGAGCGGGGAGAGTTGTGAATTTGGGCAGGACTTTGGTGGCGGCGATGAGAGCGAGAGTTTGGAATCCGGCGACACGTCCGAGTTGGATGGGTGACTTGCGGGCGTCGTACGCTTTTTGGATAATTGGTCGGGCGATTTGAAATGCTTGTTGATCGATGAGGCAGAGATTTCCGCCAGTGAATTCACCTTCGCGGACTTTCATTGTTGTTCGTTTGAGGTTGGGGAATTCTTTTTTGCAGATGTCGATCGGGATGATTGGGTAGTTCCAACCGGCATCGGGGTCGGAATTGGCGATGAAGTACTGGATCGATTCGGCGGTGAGGAATGGGAGGTCGGCGGTGACGAGGAGAAATTGAGGAGTGGTGACGAGGCTGGCACCGATGGTGAAAGATTCGACAAAAGAATTGCCGCCGGGGACTTGCCGCCAATTGTCTCGAGTGGGGCCCCCGACAACGAGGGGTTCGCCGAATTCGCTGGCGACAGAATAGACGTGATCGACGAGGGTTGTGCCGTTCCAAGGGAGTTCGGATCGGAAGTTGACTCCGGCTTTTTCCCGAGTTTCGGGATCGGCTTGTCCGTGGGCTAGTATGACAATGTCGTGCATAGCGATTCGTTTCGAGTGAGAGTGTCGGCGAGGAAGACTTGCCCGAGGTTTTCGGCTTCTAGTTTTAGTTTGGCGCGTTCGGTGGCGGATTGGGAAGGGTAGATGCCGAAAACAGCAGTGCCTGAGCCCGAGAGTTTCGCTGCCGTCGCACCGTGGGTGAGAAGGCGGTCTTCGATATCATCGCAGATGCATGGGGCGACTCGTTCAAAATCGTTGTAGTAGGTTTGATAGTTTTCGGGGAAGTCTTTGAAGGGTCGAGGGGCTTGGTCCAGTTTTTTGTAGGCTTCGGGGGTGGGCATTCCTTCGTTAGGTTTAACAATAACGAGGTGCTGTTTGGGTTGATCGGGAAGGGGAGTGAGGATTTGACCGTAGCCTTCGGCTTGGGCGAATCCGCCGTTGAGGAAGAAGGGGACATCGGCTCCGACAGCGAAGGCGATTTCGCGAGCGAATTGGTGAGTGACGAATTCTGAATTGATGAAGTTGAGGCAACGGAGTAGTCCGGCGGCGTTGGATGAGCCACCGCCAAGTCCGGCTTCGCTTGGGATTTGTTTGTTGAGGGTGATTTTGAGAGGGGCGATGGGGACGAGTTCGCGAGCGAGTCGGAGGGTTTTTGTGAGAGTGTTGTCAAGGGGGAGGTTGGGCCAATTGCAGATGATTTCATCTTTGCCGCTGGGGGAATCTTGGATGCTCAGCGTGTCGGCGAGAGATATTGCTTGGAAATAGGATCGGATGGGATGGTAGCCGCTATGATCGGGAGGATCGACGGCGAGAAAGGTATTGATCTTGGCGGGGCAGATGGTGGAGCAGATCATTGATCTTTCTGCTCAATTTTATCTTCTAAGTGCTTTGGGATGGGGGGTGGGGATTGATTTTGAGAGTCGTTTGGTTCGAGATTGCCACGAAGGCTGACTTGGCTTTCGCCGCGCAGGGTGACGATTGTTTCGGGGAAAGGCATGAGCTCGATTTCTTCGAGGGCTTTATCGATGGCCGAGAATTGCATTTTTGCTTCAGCGACGAGGTTGAGGAATTCTTTAGTTTCGGCTTCAGGTGATCGGCCGGCGAGGCTGTAGTTGAGGAGGCGAATTCGAAGGGTATCGAGTGTCGTGCTGAAAACGATGCATTGGGCTTCAGCACGTTCGACTCCTGCGACGGCGAGTTTGTAGTGTTGGGTGTACTCGGCTACGTTACGGTCGGCGACTTTATAAAGTTCTTGGGCTTGGGGGTCGTTGACGAGGCGGTCATTTCCCATGAGGGACGGGCTGACCATGGCTTCGGATTGCTGGATTTCTCGGAGAGCGAGGTCGGCGCGTCTCAGAGCCCGGTAGATGTCGGGCATTGTTGTATTGACGGTGCGTTCGAGCTCGGCGAGGTCGGCGATTTTGTTTTTTCGGGATTTGTTGAGGGCTTCTTGAAGTTTTTCTTTGCGTTGTCGGCATTCGCGCCAGAGGTAGCGAAATCGCTCGTGGTAGTAACGCTTAGCGATGGATCGCTGGAATGCGCTGAAAATTGTCCATGCGATGAGCGCGCCACCGAATCCATAAACAAGTGGATTGTTGTGCATGGGGCCAGTTGAAAATAGAAAAGCAATAAAAGCGATTAATCCAATTGCGGCGAGGGATCGAAAGCTGAGAGCTTCGACCAGGAATACTTTCCAGTCGCGTTTTTGGATTTCGTCCATCTGATGTAATTATGGATTATAGGATGGGCGGACGTCGGTAATCGCGTCCGAAAGCTTGTTCGATTGCAAATGAATCTGAGAGCATTTTTTCATCACCCATGATTGGGCCGGTGAGTTGGAAGCCGACAGGGAGATCATAGGCGAGTCCACAGGGGATGCTGATACTAGGGAAACCGCCCATGTTTGCAGGGATTGTGCATAAGTCTAATGCCTTCAACGCAATTTGGTCGGTGATCCCTCCCAGAGGTGGGGCGACTATCGGGCTTGTAGGGGAGATGATGTAGTCAAGCTCTTGGTAGGCTCGCTCGAATTCGCTGGTCATGAGGCCACGGACCTGCTGGGCACGGTGGTAGTAGGCATCGTAATAGCCGCTGCTGAGGGCGTAGGTGCCGACCATGATGCGAAGCTTTACTTCGGGGCCAAATAGTTCGCCACGGGTTGCCATGAAGGTTTCTATGTGTCCTTCGGCTTTTACTCGCGGTCCGAATCGAACGCCATCGAATCGGGCGAGGTTTGAGCTGGCTTCGGCGGGGGCGATAATGTAATAGGTGGTGACACCGAATTTGATGCTGGGGAGGGAGATTCGGCGGACTTCGGCACCTTGACGGACGAGGTTGTCGGCGGCGAGTTCGAAGACTTCGCGGACTTGGTCGTCGATTTCGGGGCCGAAGAGTTCGTCTGGGATTCCGAACTTGAGTCCTTTCACCGAACCTGATTTGAGTTGGGCGAGGTTAATTTTGGCGTTGGGGAGGGAGGTTGAATCGAGAGGGTCGTGGCCCGAGATGGCTTCGGCGAGCAAGGCGGCGTCTTCGACAGTTTTTCCGAATGGGCCGATTTGGTCGAGACTGGAGGCGAAGGCGACGAGACCATAGCGGGAGACCCGGCCGTATGTAGGTTTGAAACCGACGACGCCGCAAAGAGCGGCGGGGAAGCGAATGGAGCCGCCAGTATCGGAACCTAGGCTGAGGGGGGCGAGTTCAGCGCTGACAGCGACCGCCGAGCCGCCGGATGATCCGCCGGGGGCACGATCAGGATCCCAGGGGTTGTTGACGGGGCCGAATGCACTGTTTTCGTTGGTCGTGCCCATTGCGAATTCATCGAGGTTGGTTTTGCCGAGAATGACACAGCCTTGTTCTTTCAGGGTTTTGGTGGTAGTCGCATCGAATGGGGGGATGTAATTTTCGATTATTTTTGACGCGCAAGTGGTCTTTAACCCTTTGGTTGAGATGTTATCTTTAAGAGCGACCGGGACGCCGCAGAGGGAGGGAGCGTTGCCAGAATCGAGATGGACTTGGGCTAGGTCGGCGGCTTTGAGGGCGCCTTCGGTGTCTACGGTTAGATAGGCGTTGTAGTGGGGGTTTTCGGAATCGATGCGGTTGAGGAAAGCTTGGGTGACTTCACGAGCTGAGAGTTTTTTTGCGCGAAGTTGCTCGGCAATTTCGGCGGCCGTGAGTTGTGTGATCACTGGATTTATTCCTCGATGATGGTGGGGACGATGAAAAGTCCGGCTTTTGTTTCTGCGGAGTTGGCAAGGGCTTCGTCTCGGGGGAGGCAGATATGGACTTTATCGGCAGAGAAGACGTTTTGCATTGCGACGGCGTGGGGTTTTGCGGGGAGTCCTGTGACGTCAAGGTTTTGGATATCTTCGAAATGCCCAAGGAGTGAATTGAGTTGCGTTTGAAAGCTCATGAGGTCCGATTCAGATAGTTCCAATCGGGCTAATTGGGCTACATTTCGCACCTCATCCAAAGAAATCGACATGAGGTTGATTATAGCCTCAGACATAATTGAGGGAGTATGTCCGTTTGGGGTCGAAGAGGAACCTATGGAGCCACGGTTTTTGTGGTGGCGTTTTGGATTGTGCTTTCGACAGGTGCCCATTTGGCTTCTCCGTTTATTGAGAAGCAAGAAAATTCGGCGATGGCGAGTTCGGATTCGGACTTTATGCGTGAGGCTCGTTTCCAGTCGGTGAAGTGGCGGTCTTGGGGGCCAGATGCGTTGCTTGAATCACGGAGAACCGGAAAGCCGATTTTTTTGGTTGCTGGGACAAGTTGGGGTGAGCTTCGTGAGATTTATGACGGTTTGTTTTCGGTTGAGGAAATTTCTGAGTATTTGAATCAGGAGTTTGTGAGTATTCGGGTTGATTCGCTTGTCAGTCCGGAATGGCGGTCACCTCCGTCTCCGATCGTGCGAAGTTTGCGCAATGATCCTCGCGACTTTTTTATTGGGATTTTCACATCAGACGGGAAGATCGTTGATATTCCTTCGCGTGAGGTTCTTTTATCAAAGAATGATGCGACTTTGCTTGCATATTTAAAAAATCAATTAGGGGTCTATGGGGGCAGGAATGAGACGCCATTCCAACGCGATACGATTGAAGAAGTTAGTGATATGAGGGGGCGTGTTTCTTCGGGGTTGACAGATGGCGATCAGTATCTTGCGATGTTAAAAGATCGCATATTTGTTTTGCCGAAGCTCGTACCGCATGAGCTTGATTTTATGTTAGATGCTGGCCAAGTTGACCAAGTAGAGCAAATTGTTGAGCAGTATCTTGGGTCTTCGGTTGTTGATGTGATCTGGGGTGGATTTTTTGATATTTGGGATGGTCGATTTGACCAGATTCGTTTTGTCAAGTCGAGTTTTTCAAACGCGGGGATGTTGAAGATTTTGAGCCGATTAGGGGTGAGTACGGGTGATCCGGCTTTGATTGGGGCGGCGCGGTGGCAGTTCGACTATGTGTCGAAACGATTTGCGGGGGAAACCGCTACGAGTGGTGATTCTGTGCCAATTGGGGATGCGGGGAGGTCGATTATTTATTCGTTCCCAAACAGTCGGCTACGAGGATTGCTGAGCGGTGGAGAAGTTAAGTTAGCGCAGGAAGGGCTTGGGCTTAAACCAGGAGGCAAAGCTCAGGCTTTGGCGAAGTTCGTTGATCGGCGAGACTGGGAAAATGGGGGAGAGAGATTTGAGAACGTGATAAAGAAGTTGCATGGTGGAGTCGCTGACCCTGAGAGTGTTCAGGGTGGAACTCAGAGCTATGAGGCACAAGCTGTGGCGATACAAGCGATGTTGGTGTCAGCACGCTTATTAAATGATGATCAGCGGAAGTCAGAGGCGGTTGAAGCATTTAAGAGCTTGCGTGAGCGAATGAGAATTGGTTTGGATGACGTGACGGCGGGTCCGCCCGATCAGCTTTTGATTGAAGAGGGTCTGGGCAGCTATTTGTCTTACGTGGGGGCGGCTTGGGAGGCGATGCTAAGTACGGGAGATTCGGAGATTGGTTGGGATGGAACGCGGGTTTTGAACCGTGCCCTCTTTCTCTATCGGGATGATAATGAATCGTTGTGGTCTGGCTCAATTGATGCGATGAATTCGGAATGGCGTTCGATTATTCCACCGCCGGTGATGGATGGGACGGAGCGTGCAGCGATGGCGGATTTGATCCGGTTGTGTGATCTTTACGGGAATTGGCGGGGATCAAAATCTTATCGCGGTTCGCTTTTGCGGGGGCGCGACCGAGCCGCGAATCAGGTGAGTTGGATTTTGGATGAATGCGGTCCGGGGTTTGGGAGTTTGGCGCAGGCGGTTCGGCAAGTGAATCGTGGATATGCGATTGGGTATTCGGGTTCGGTTGATTGGGGTTATTTTGAAAAGCACTTTCCGGGGGTGCCCTTGATGCCGGTTTGGGATGAGGAAGGTGGGCCTGGATTTCGGCTGATGCATAAAGGTGATTGGTCGGGGCCTTATCAGCTTTCTGAGCTAGAGCGACTAGTTCATTAAGGTCCGTATTTGGGGAACTGGTTTTAGGTTAGAATACTTTGGCTCGGAGAGGTCGCATAGTTGGTCTAGTGCGCCGCACTCGAAATGCGGTGTAGGGCAACCTACCGTGGGTTCGAATCCCACCCTCTCCGCCATTTGCATTAAATAGGATTGATCGAATTTTGTATTGTTCAACATTTAACTGTCATGGAGGAGTTGATGCAATATCCCGAATATCATGATGAAGTTGTTGCAGCGTTGAGCGATATTGTGGATAGAAAGTTAGGATTGGCGATCAGAGATGATCGGGGTTCTGAGTTGGACTATTTGGGGGTTCGGTTTCCGGCATTGCGAGCGCGGGTGAAGCGAGGGTTTTCTTTTAGCTCATTTTCCGAAGATGAAACCGTATTGATTTGGGATAATCTTTGGAAGAACTCGCCGTGGGGCGATGTGCTTTTTGCACCATTGGAGCATTATCTTCCGATTGCACGACAACAGCCTGATATTGAACTGTGGCCAGTGTTAAGAGGGTGGATTGGTCGGGTCGATAACTGGTGCCATTGCGACCAATTGAGCCGAATCTATTCGCATTTATTGGAGCAGCAATTTGAGTCGGTGTATCCCCAGATTGTAGATTGGAATCAGTCAGGTGAGCTTTGGGAACGACGTGCCTCGCTGGTGAGCTTGATCCACTACAGCGGGAAGAACGCGGTGTTCTTAGAACCGGACGTGGTTTTGCCGATGGTCAAGAATTGTTTGAAAGATAATCGCTATTATGTGCAGACGGCGGTGGGGTGGGTTTTACGGGAAATGCGTAAGTCTTATCCGCGTGAGATTGTTAGCTTTTTGGAACTAGAGATTGAAGCTATTTCTGTAAAGGCGTTGGCGCGTGCGGTTGATGGAATGCCGAGAGAAGAAGCGGCAAAAATTAAGAAGCTTCAGAGAAAATAATTTTTAGAAAGCACGTTGTCTGAAACGAGGATCAGGCAACGTGCTTTTTGTTTTGCTTAGGGGAAGAATATTTGGTTTTGGGTTCCTTCGCCGCCTACTTTGGTGGGATTGACCACCTTGGCAGTCGTTTCGGGAGTTTTTTCGACTCCGGCGCCCTTTTCACCAGGGATTTCAAACCCGTAGGTTCCTTTTTTGGTGGCAGGAATTCCTTCGCTCATCCAGACCGGCATTGGGGCACCTTTAAGATAATGATCAAAGAATTGCCCGAGTCGGACGCTGAGATCTTTGCGGTTTTTGCGTTGGATGAGGTTGTGATCTTCGTTGTTATAGACGAGGAGCCAGACGGGTTTTTT
>JBJXDW010000105.1:0-29860 GCA_046154445.1 Fimbriimonadaceae bacterium
TCCTCAATAGTCAATCCAAATTCCATCGCCAAGCGAACAAGAAAATCTGACTCACTCAAGTCCCCGTTCTGGAAATCCGACAGTAACTGATGGTGCGCCAATCGATCCTGATCAAATCCATCCGGTAACTCAAGCTCCATTTCGCCCAAAATCTCGCTCCAGGCGTGGCGAATCCGGATCATCACCCCACCCAAATCAAAAACAACGAGTTTAACCGGCACTAATCCTTCAGACCCTTACTAAGCAAAAATTCCCGACTCTTCGTCACCGACTCCAGCGGATCAATTTTCGGCGAGTCATTTTCAATAATCGCATACTCGAGTCCAGCTTCCTTCCCCGCCTTGATAATGCCATCCCAGTCCATCGATCCTTGCCCTACCTCCGTAAACTCGCCCTTCGGATCCATGTCCTTAAAGTGAGCCTCCTTAATCCGTCCAGTCAGCTTGTTGATCCAAGCAATTGGATCGTCCCCTCCTTTCTTAACCCAAAACAAATCAACTTCCGGCACAACCTCCGGACCAGCGCTTTCCCACAGAATCTCAAATCCTGTTCGATCACCTTCTTTTTCAAACTCAAACGCGTGATTATGGTAACCCAACTTCAGGTCATGCTCGGCATACAATTTTGCCAAACTCGTCAAAACCTCGGCGATCTCCTTCCATCCGCCCTTAAAAGTGTTGTGATCGATCCAAGGAACAATAACGGTACCAACACCCAAAGTGTGCGCTTCCTGAACCAAAGCATCTTGATCAGTCTTCACCCGATTCAGATCAACATGCATCGAATGAGGCTTCAAACCGCGTTCCGCGAACCCAATTCGAGCTTCCTCTGCATCGTGTCCGCCCAACCCCGCGAGCTCAACATTCCGGAAACCTGCCTCGCTTAATCGAGTCAAAGTCCCCCAAAAATCCTTCTCCATCAAACTCCGAATCGTGTAAAGCTGAACTGAAATTTTCATTGCCGTCTCAATCAATTCACCGATAGCCGCAATTGCGGGCACTACTGGCAACTGGATTACGTCTGCCAGAATAGCATCATGAAGCTTCGAATTTCGCCACTACTCATTGCCGTCCCGGCAATCCTCGCGCTCACCGCTTGTGGAACCTCGACTTCCAAAATCGGAGGGCAACCTCGGAAATCGGTACCAATACTTGAATATGTCAGCTTGAGCCCGAGCACAACGGAAATGCTTTCTACCGTCGGAATTCCAGGAAATAGAATCTTGGGTCGCACAGCATCGTGCAACTATCCACCAAATTTCAGCAAAATTAAAATCGTTGTTAATGGAACAACCCCAGATTTTGAACTGATAGCATCCCTTAAACCGCAAAGGGTCATCGCAGAAAAAGATCTTTACTCGGAGGCCACTATACAAAAATTGAAGGATCTTGGACTTGACGTACTTATTGTCGACACCGATACACCTCAAAATTACGAAGACACGTTAATTAAAATTGGAAAAGATAGCGGAGCAGAAACAAATGCAAGCACCTACCTTGATAAAGTCTACGGCGCAGAATCACTCCTCAAAGGCAGCATTGCGGAAGGAATGAAAATCGCCGTCGTCATCGGAGACGCAACAACCGGATACATGATCCAAGGCAAAAACACCCTCCTTGGTAACTTTATTAAAGGATCCCCCGGTGAATTCGTTGGCCCTGACTCAGGAAAATTTGAACCCGTTAGTATCGAACAACTTATAAATTACAACCCAGAAATTATTATCACACAAATGGGGGAAGGTGAAAAAATGCTCGCCAATCCCCAACTCAAAGCAGTTCCAGCTGTCGCCAAAGGCCACATTCTCGGCGTCGAATCCGACATCCTCCTCCGCAACGGGGGCAGAGTCGAAAAACTCTTAGAAGGAATTGCAACCGGAATCGGCAGAATCGAAAGGAAAGGAAATTAAACAATGTCAGTCGCAGAAATCGGAGTTTTCGGAGGATCAGGGTTCTACAGCCTGCTCGAAAATGTAACAGAAGTTAAAGTAGACACCCCCTACGGTCCGCCAAGCGACGCCGTCATGCTCGCTTCCGTCAACGGACGAAGAGTCGCGTTCCTCCCACGTCACGGAAGAACTCACACAATCCCACCGCACAAAATCAACTACCGAGCCAACGTGTGGGCTATGCACAAACTCGGTGTCAAAGCCGTTATCAGTCCTTGCGCCGTCGGTTCACTCCAAAACCACATCGACCCAGGCTCATTCCTCGTCACCGACCAATTCGTTGACCGAACCAAGGGTCGAGACGACACTTTCTACGATGGCCCTATCACAACCCATGTCTCGCCCGCAGACATGTACGACAAAACCCTCCGCAATATCGCCGTCGAAGTCATCCGAGAAAATGGCATCGAAGCTCATGATGGAGGTACCGTCGTCGTCATCCAAGGCCCCCGATTCAGCACCAAAGCCGAGTCGGAATGGTTCACCAAAATGGGATGGCATATCATCAATATGACCCAATATCCCGAAGGCTATCTTTGCCACGAAATGGGCATGGCCGTCGTTAACATCGGTCTTGTGACTGACTACGACAGTGGCGTCGTTGCCGACGTAGAAGCAGTTACTGCCCATAGCGTTCTCGAAGTTTTTCAGAAAAACGCCGAAAATGCTCGCAAAGTCGTCTTAGGAATGATCGCGAAAATGCCCGCTGACCTCGATGCTCTAGGCAAAAAAGAAGGCCTAAAGTACACCCGAGGCGACGGTCACGCGTCTAGTGAATACGACATCCGCATTTATGATTAATCCCCATAACGGATTGATCGCAAACGCAATTAGAGGACAAACTAAAAAACAATGATCAGCCTTGCCTGCGCTGCCGCGCTTCTGACCCTGCAAACGTCTCCGAAGCCAAACACCCAAGTCGCAGAGCCGGCAAGGCCCGTCCCCTCATTCCCAATTCCAACAAATCACGTTGAAATCTCTGGAAAGTCGTTCGTCTATCGAAATGACCACGAACTCGGTGCCTATCTCCCAGCCCCCGCAGAAGGAGATGTTTGGAAAGCGATCGAAAAAGTTTCAAAAAACCCAACTACCACCGCTAAGAAAAAACTCAAAGTCAAAATTTTCCTCCTTTCAGAGAACCTAACGATTGGACGAATCCAAGGCAAGTATGTTCAAGACCGAGACACTCTCGTCGGTGCCGAACGTGAAGCATTTCAAAACGTCCTCATACAGTACACAACTCTCCTCCGAGCATCCGGTTTCGAACCAGAAGTCTCATTCACCGACGACGACGACCTCACTGTTATTAACGACTTTAGTCAAGCCCCCGGCCTGATTTCCTCAATTGTCGCGCCCAACATAAACGACCAACAATTTCTCGGCGATGATCCAACATACAGAGGGCCATTTGACGTCATTCTTGCCCTCACCTCTGCCCCGCTTCCCGAAATCTGGAATGGACCCCTCGACCAATCGCTCATCAGCATAATTCCGATGAGCCGCCTAAGCCCCCAATTCCTAGACGTGGATCTCGCCGCGTACCTCTACAATTCTACGAGTTGGCAACTGCGCACTGCCCCTGAAACTAACCGCCTCATCGTCCGCACGCCCGTTGCACCAACAGAAGTCATCCCAAGTATCGACCCAACGCTGGTCGCGCCAACTGATCCAATGGAGCGAACCCCAACTCCGAGAATCACTCCTCTCGCACCAGAAAGCCCGCTTCACGCAAAACCAATCGACACCACAATTGTCCTCCTTCCCGATGCCCAAATTGCAGTAACTGGGATCGGAACAGAAGTCCTTAAAGCCGCAACAGCATCTCCACAGCCGCCAAAACTCAACGAAGCAACTCGCGGTCTCGACCTCCAAGGTCGAATCTGGACAATCTACAAAACAGACAACGCCAAATCACTCCTCGACCTCCTCAAATTCACCCCGCCCGTCACCGTTCAAGGCGAAAAAGCTGTCCCCACCGAAGGCCCACTCCCCCTCGAATACAAACTCTACGGTCACTTCCGGGAAACCCAACCTCTCACTTCGCTCAACCCCATCCCAAACACGTTCACCCATTACGGATTCCAAAATAAAGGCGGCATCGAACTCATTAGCCGCAAACAGATCCCAGTAATCGACACGTCAACCCCCAAAACTCTCAATTACACTATCCAGTCCGATACGCAAGAAGTGCTTGCTTTCATGTTCTTCGGAAAGACCGGCACCCTCCTGAAAGCCGTGCAAATTTCTGGCCTCAAACAAGAACAGCCTTGGATTCTCCAACGACAAAACTTCACCGGGAAGGGTCCACAAAGCGGTTCGATTCCACTCGATTCAATCAAAGAACCTATCTACAAAATTGTTCTTGGCGTTCCTCCGCAAGTGATTCCATCATCACGCGTTTCGTCAGAAGCCAAGATTATCGAAATCAGTTCGATCTCGATCGCCAACGGAGTTTCAGCAACGCCCCCAACTGACGAAGCCCCAGCTCTAGAAAATTTCGACAACAACGCCCCGAATGCCGAACTCGAAAAAATTGCGACCGGCAACGACTCGCTCCTGGCATTTGCCGCCCTCGGAATCCTTTCCGACCAACCGGTCGCCAGCCAAGCCCCATTCTTTGGAGTCGTCAGCCGCGACGCCAGCTCGTCGATGGCATGGCTCGCTTGCAAAGCTCTTAACCAACTCTCTAATCCAGAAGCTCAAGCAGAAATCGACCAAACCCTTAAACTCGGACCATTCGATTTCAACCGGCGATGCGCCGCCCTCGCAGCAAAGGCGGTCGAAGGCAAAACCTACCTCGATGTCGGTAATTTCCTCCTCAGCGGACGGAGCTGGCAAACCAGAGCTCAAGGCGCGCGCCTCATCAGCCTCACTAAGTCCGAAGCTGCCCAAACCTTCCTTGTCAGTTCTCTTTATGACCCGAGCCCCAACGTCCGTGGAACAATCTCCGGACTCCTTGACCCCGATTTTAGCCTCAGCGGACGCCGACTCCTCTTCCTCGCCGTCAACGACAGTTGCGAAGACATCCGAGCCATTTGCTACACCAGACTTCTCAACGCCAAAGATGAAACTCTCGTCACCGAAGCCCTCGCCGGTATTAAAGACGAAAGTCGCCTCGTCCGTCTCGCAATCCTCTCCCGGCTCATGGCCAAACCCGACGAGAAATATCGAAGTACCTACCGTATCGCCGTTCTCGACAAAGATCCGGTCGTTCAATCACTTGTCCTCAAAGCGTTCTCACAGCTTCCCGATCCCGTAGAGCTAGGAGAAATATCAAACGTTATCGGCAACAAGTCCAATCTTGTCCAAATCGCGCTCCTACAACTTGCTGACATCAAGAAGGTCAAGCTCCCTGCCGAAGAACTCGCCCGTCTTGCCGCATCCGAAGATAAGATCGTCAGCGATCTTGCCAAAAAACTCCAGGGTGGCAACGGATGAAAATCGTCATCGGCTCAGACCACGCCGGTGACACCTACAAACGAGCAATTGCGAAACACCTTGAATCAACCGGACACTCAATAACACTCGTCGGTTCAACCGGCCCCGAACGATTCGATTACCCCCTCGCAAGCGACGCCGTAGCCCACACAATAGAGAAGAGCGAAGCTGACTGCGGCATCCTAATCTGCGGTTCTGGAATCGGAGTCAGCATTCGCGCCAATCGCTACCCCTTCATCCGTGCCGCTCTTTGCACTTCTGAAGAAATGGCCCAATTGGCCCGAGAACACAATCATGCAAACGTCTTATGCCTCGGAGAACGTATCATTGATTTAGACATTGCGTTGAGTATCGTCGATCGATTCCTTAATACAGAACCAGATAATGGCGTAAGACATCTCCACCGAGTTGAACTTCTCGGCACGAAAATTGACTCTGATTGTCAGAGTCAATAACAATTAGACAAACCACACCCATGCAAGAAGGCAAAAAAACAGTTTGGACGTTTCTCGTCATAATCCTTTCCGTCGGCAGCCTCTGCATTGGATTTATCACTCGGAACCAAGCCGACATGGGTTCCCTCGCTACCAATAAGCCCGTCGGAGTCGGCCTACTAGCAACCACTGACAAATTCTCTGAAACATCCGAATCGGAGTACTTTTTTGAACTCGCTGAACTCCTTCGCCGCTACTATGTCGAACCCATTGAAGTCGATCAAAAAATGGCATCGGGAGCCGTCAGAGGCATGATCACCAGCCTCGTCGATCCTGAAAGTAACTTCTACGATAAAGACCAATTCAAGTCATTCCTCGCTAGTCAACAGGGCAAATACGAAGGAATCGGCATAGAACTCGACTATAAATACAACCAAGCTGAACTCAAAAAACTTCAATCCGGCTCAAACGAAGTCGATTCCCTCCTTCTCCTGCCCCAGATTTTCGTCGGATCAGTCATGCCCGGATCACCTGCCGAAACCGCAGGTCTAAAACCTGGTGACGAAATCCGCATCGTCAATGGGAAATATGTCGTCTCTGGCACCGATATTAAAGCCCTTCGAGACCTCCAAACCGCCGTCACCGAAAAACGCGCTACTACTGCCGAACTCAATAAAATGCGCGAGCAAATCGAAGAGATGGTTAAAAATGTCCTCAGCGCCGCCAAAGCCCGCGACCATCTCGTCAACGGAACCGAAGGCGAAATACAACTCACGGTTAACCGAGAAGGCAAAGATATCCGCCTCGATATCGGTCGCACCATCACCAACATTAAACCAATTGTCCAAAACACCGGCGGCACAACCTCAATCCGATTCTTCAAAGGCAGTGCCCGCGACATCCAAAATCTCAAAATAGAATCGGGCATGAAAATCGACCTTCGTAATTCCGGACTCGGAAACTACGACGACATGGAACGAGTCCTTTCCCAATTCGTACCTTCCGGTGATCACGGCGGCGTGCTTAGCCCCGACGGCCGAGTCGCCCGAAGGCTCACAACCACAACCGCGCCCAAAAACATCCCCCATATCACGCTCATCACCGATAATTCCACTATTGGGGCCGCCGCAACATTCGCCCATATCCTTGCCGCTGCCAACGTTGCAACAATCGAGGGCGCACTCCCCGAGGAACGCAGCTGGCTCGAAGTCCAAACCCTTCCCGATGGGTCTGGCTACACCCTCGCAATCGGCAAATACGTCGCCGACCTAAACGAATCAAAAACCGCGGTCGCCGCAAACAACACCCCAGCCAAACCGGAGGCAAAGTAAATGAAAATCATTAAACCCATCCTCTTCCTCGCCATCCTCGCAACACTTTTTGGCATCGGATTCTTTAGCCGCGATGTCCTCGCAGGGGCCAAACCAGATACCGGTGCATTGACCCGCGTTTTCAGTCCATCCAAAAAAGCCGAGATAACCCCGGTCGAAACATTCCAAGACAACTACAACTACATCCTCGCAAAACACGGACAAAGTACGACGCCCGAAAAACTCCGCTATGCCGCCATGACCGGACTCGTTAATAGCCTCGGCGACCCCCACACCAATTTTCTCGAACCAAAAATTAACCAACGATTTAGTACCGAAACCAGCGGTAACTACAGCGGAATCGGTGCCCGACTCGGCCCCGATCCACTTGGTGCAAAAATCGCCACCGTCTTCAAAACCAGCCCTGCATTCATCGCCGGAATCAAAGAAGGCGACATCATCACCGGTGTCGACGGCAAAAAAGTCGCCGGTAAAGAAGTTGACGCCATTGTCGAAAATATCCTCGGCGAAGCTGGAACCACCGTCAAACTAACCGTCATCCGGATAGGCACACCCGGACAACTCGAATTCAATATCATCCGAAATAAAGTGGAAATCCCAACTGTCGAGTCAAAAATGCTCGATGGCAAAATCGGATACGTATCTGTCTCCAGTTTCAGCGAACCAACTCCAGTGCAATTCGAGGAAGCAGTTCGAGGATTCGATGCCACAAAACCATCAGGTCTCATCATCGACCTCCGTAGTAATCCCGGTGGCCTTCTCGACGCCGCCATCAAAATGCTATCCCTCTTCATCGAAAATAAACCTGCCGTGACAATCAAAGCCCGAGGCGGAAATTCCGCAACCCTCAACACCCTCAGCGGTCAAACCATCAAGGGCCACTACCCCATCACGATTCTTATCAACTCGGATTCAGCCTCCGCCTCCGAAATCTTCGGTGGCGTTATGCGCGATTACAAAAAGGCAAAACTTATCGGCGACCACAGCTACGGAAAAGCATCCGTTCAAGAACTCCGTGACCTCCCCGGTGGAGCCAGTGCAAAAATCACTATCGCAAAATACTTCCTCCCTGCATCCGGCAATATCGGTCGTAAAGTCGATGACGACGGCAACTACCTCACCGGGGGCCTCGCTCCCGATTTCAAAGTCGAAATCCCACGCGGTTACGATTTCAAGGCCGCAACCCCCGGAAAAGATCCTCAACTCGACAAAGCCATCGAGTACATCATCGGCAACCGTTTCAACTGAAAATAAGTAAACTCAGTGAGTGCCGAGAAATCACCCCAAAGCCATCCCAGTTATCTGGATCGCAATTGGTATCGTCACAGCTCTTCTCCTTCTCGTCGAAGTGTATATCCGCCCCCACTAAACAAAATCTCATGCAACTTTTTAGTTGCATGAATAGGTAAAGTGAAAACATGGCAACAATCCCCGAACTCGAAAAACAGATATCCGATCTCAAAACCCAACTCAAAGAAGCTCGAAAAACCAACCCTCCTGAGCCGGTCAAAAATTATGAGTTCCAAACCACCACTGGTAACGCCAAACTTGCCGACCTTTTCGGCGACAAATCCGACCTCTATATCATCCACAATATGGGCAAATCATGCAGCTACTGCACCCACTGGGCCGACGTTCTCAGCCCCGTTATGAACCGAATCACCAATGTCTCCGCTATCGCGCTCTGCACTCCCGATGAACTTGATACCGCGCAGAAACTGGCCAATGCGCGTGGCTGGAACTTCCCTCTCATTAACGACATCGACCGGTCATTCTCAAAGGACATGGGTTACTACAGAAACTATGAGGAAGGTGGAGAAACGAAGTCCGAAGTCTGGCCCGGAGTCAGCGCATTCCGGAAAAATGCCGACGGATCAATCGTCCGCCTCAACCACACCGAATTCGGCCCCGGAGACGATTTTTGCCCCACCTGGCCACTGCTCGAACTGATCGGCGATCCCGATTGGCAACCCTCCTAAAAAATATTGCCCCCTGTCCTCAAAATTCTTAGAGAACAGGGGGCCGAAAATCACTACTTAGTAACTTATGTCGATTCGTTCTTCTTTGCCGGTCTCTGCGCTCTTATAGACCGCATCAAAGATCGCATTCAAAGTCAAACCATGCTCGCCCGGAACCAGCGACTCACCGCCTTCCCGAATCGTCCGAACAAACTCCTGAACTTCTTTCACGTGTGAACTTTCAACATGTGGAATATTCACTGGCTTTTCATCAAACACCTGCTGATCGCGCTCACTAAAGATCACGACCGGATCATCGTTAAAGCCCGGATGAATTTCCGCGCCGCTCTTCGTTCCCATCAAAGTCGTCTTAAAGAACTCCTTCTCGATGTTCGCAAGGAACGAACTCTCAAGCAACACCATCTGACCGCCTTCAAATCGGATCATTGCCGCCGCCATATCTTCAACCGTAAACTCATCCCGATCAAAGTCGCCCATGAAGTTGGTGATCTCAGGATTCTTGCCTAATTTATCCCAGGTCATGCCCGTCGCCGCAACCGGCTTCGGATAACCCATCAAGTGAAGCGTAAAGTCCAAAATGTGAACGCCAATATCAATCAACGGACCCCCGCCTTGTTTGGCCTTGTTAGTAAACACGCCCCAGCCCGGAACCCCGCGCCGCCGCATCGCCTGCGCACGACCGTAGTAAATCTCGCCCATATGACCCTTTTCGATGTATTTCTTCATGAATACACCAGGACCCGAGAATCGATACTGCAAACCAACCTGCAAAACCTTGCCCGATTCCTTTGCCGCTCGACACATCGCCTTGCTCTGCTCAGCATTCATCGAAAGTGGCTTTTCACAGAGAACGTGCTTGCCCGCCTTCAAAGCATCAACCGTCATCTGCATGTGCTCAAGATTCGGAGTCGCAACGCTCACGGCGTCTATTTCCGGATCGTTCAGCAAATCATGGTAATCAGCCGTGGTTTTGCTGATGCCCCACTTTTTCGCATTCTCTTCCAAAACTTTCGGTTTGTTATCGCAAAGCCAAACAACTTCAACTTCATCAGGAATCGATGTATATCCTGGGAGGTGCGCATGATTCGCGATCATCCCAGCCCCAATAACACCAACTTTCAATTTTTTTGCCATACGCTTTTCATCTTACCAAGTGAAAAATCATTCCGCGCCCACGGGTAACCTAAACGACTACCAAAAACAGGAAAATAAATGGCTGAACCAATTTTCGTCGGAAAATCAACCGAACCCGTCTACCAACTCCCCAAACTTTCCAACCGACACGGCATGATCGCCGGAGCAACCGGAACCGGCAAAACCGTCACCCTCCAAATCCTTGCCGAACAGTTCAGCGCTATGGGCACCCCTGTCTTCATGGCCGACGTCAAAGGCGACCTCAGTGGCATGTCCCAAACCGGAGGCGGCAACCCCAAACTCGAAGAACGAGCCCAACAAATAGACCTCAGCCCATACACCTACGGTGCCAGCCCCGTCATTTTCTGGGATCTATTCGGTAAACAAGGCCACCCCATCCGAACCACTATTTCTGAAATGGGCCCGCTTCTCCTCGCCCGACTCCTCGAACTCAACGAAACCCAAGAAGGCGTCCTCAATATCGCTTTCAAAATCGCCGACGACCAAAACCTACTCATGCTTGATCTCAAAGATCTCAAAAGCATGCTCAACTTTATCGGCGAAAACGCAAAAGACATCCAAACCGAATACGGTCAAGTCAGTGGAGCCTCTGTCGGGTCAATCCAACGCGCCCTCCTCGTTCTCGAACAACAAGGCGGCGAAAACTTCTTCGGAGAGCCAGCGCTCAACCTTAACGACCTCATGCGCACAACCCCCGACGGTAAAGGCATCGTCAACATCCTCGCCGCTGATAAGCTCATGCAGAGCCCAAAACTCTACTCAACCTTCCTCCTGTGGCTCCTCAGCGAACTCTTCGAAGAACTCCCCGAAGTCGGCGACCCCGACCAACCGAAACTTGTCTTCTTCTTCGACGAAGCCCACCTCCTCTTCAACGATGCCCCCAAAGCCCTCGTCGATAAAGTCGAACAAGTCGTCCGTCTCATCCGATCAAAAGGCGTCGGAATCTTCTTCGTCTCCCAAAACCCCCTCGACATCCCCGATATGGTTCTAGGGCAGCTCGGCAATCGATACCAACATGCCCTCCGCGCATTCACTCCGCGCGATCAAAAAGCCGTAAAAGCCGCCGCGACAACCTTTCGAGTCAACCCCGAATTCAGCACCGAAGAAGTCATCACCCAACTCGGAGTCGGCGAAGCATTAGTGAGCACGCTCGAAGGCAAAGGCACGCCTATCATCGTTCAAAAAACCCTTATCCGACCTCCGTCCTCCCGCCTCGGACCCGCTACTCCCGAAGAGCGCTCTCGCGTCATGTCCGCGTCCCCCGTCGGTGCAACGTATAACAACCCAATCGATCGCGAATCAGCCTACGAAGTCCTCACAAAACGCGCCGAAGCCGCAACTGCCGAAGCGGAAAGACTAGAAGCGGCCGAGGCACAAGCCAAAGCCGATGAAAAAGCCGCCAAAGATGCGGCCCGCGCCGAACGCGTCTCCTCCCGTCCCCGATCTTCCCGAGAAACCCCCGCCGAAGCAATGATGAAATCTGCCATGCGCTCCGCTGGCTCTCAAATCGGACGTGAGCTCAGCAAAAACAGCGGCAAAATCCTCCGCGGAATCCTCGGCGGCCTCTTCAAAGGCCGTTGATGAATGCGAGATTAAAGTAATGGCTGCCCCGTAATTTCACTTGAAATTATATACTTATCCCACAAATGAATTCCAACCTGGCATAATAGCTGGTGATGCCCTTGGCATCACTTAATTCGGGCTTTGCCCAAAACTGGAAAGGAGCAACAATTGAAAAAATTCTCATGCATTCTGGCGATTTTTGTCGCCAGCTTATCTCCGTTAGCGAACGCCAACTCACCGTTTTCGTTCACTCAATCCCCAAATCTCGCCGCTGCGAGCCCTGGCAACATTTCAGATGTGTACTCATCGAATGGGGTTGGAGGGTTGGGTTTTTCAAGTGCAGATGACTTTAGCCTCGCAGCAATTCCCGGTTCAACTTATGAAATCACTTCTCTAACCTTTTACGGGTTTGGATTTAACGGAGCTGGGGGCAACCCATCAACCTTTCTCAGTAACCTTGAGATTAACATTTTCAATAACAGTGGCACGACACCTTCCACAATTCTCCATACGCTTAGTCTCAGCCCTTCCAACGCAATTGTGACCAATACGTTTAACAGCACAATTGCCGGATTCTCAAGCTACAAAACAACGATCGACCTTACCAGTGCACCTCTTTATATGGGTACAGGAGGAACCTACTGGCTAAATATTGGCGGCAAAGGAACAAGTGGTTCTAGCTATATTTGGAACTATTCCACTATCAATAGTGGAAACGCATTCATTCAAGCAACAACCGGTGGTTGGAGTAACTGGATTGCCCAGCCAGGCGCAGGGCTTGCCTTTAGCATCTCTGGAAATGTCATTGAATCCGTTCCAGAACCCGCAACAATCGCAATTGCAATGTGTATCATTCCTGCACTTAGAAAAAGAAAGAACAGAACCGCAAAAATCTGATTAGCCGCTTTTCAAAACGCCCTCCCAAAGACTTCATGGTTAAGATTGGGAGGGATCAAAAAGCAAACTTCTTAACCCCAAACGTCTAGTGACCGTGCTGATCCAAAATGCCCTCAGCCACAAACAACTGCGCCTCCGCCCGAATCGCTAATGCAATCGCATCACTCGGACGTGAATCAATAATCATCTCAACCCCCGAAGCATCTTCAATCACGATCTTCGCATAATAAGTCGATCCCACAAAATCATCAATAAACACCCGCAGTACCGTCCCCCCAAGCCGTTCGATCAACTTCGCCAATAAATCGTGCGTCATCGGGCGATCTGGCTGATGATTATCCAAGTGCAAACTAATCGCCATCGCTTCAAAACCCCCAATTACAATTGGCAACTTCCGTGACCCATCACTCAACAAAACAAAACGCTGAATCGCCTCCTGCGACTGCGCCGCAAAAACCGCCTCAACTTTAACCTCAACCGGAACCCCAAAATCCAGAATCGCATCCAACTGATCCGACTCCTCATAAGGGAAAAACGCCGGCGGTTGCTCAAAATCTTCCGGTTCGTTCTGCTTGTCTTCCGCCATAAAAGTCAGATTACCAGGTCACCCAAACTCAATACTTGACCTTCTAAGCAATGCCCGAAACATGCTCCGTAATCGTTCGGCAACTCGCCAATTCTTGATTCTCAAACACCGCCAAAGCCCGGGCCAAAGCCTTTGCCGTATCCACACTCGTAACACAAGCTACGCCTGTTTCAATACAAGCCCGCCGAATCCGTGAGGCATCCGACCCCATCTCCTGCCCCTTGCCCGGAGTGTTCACCATCAAACTCACTTCACCCGCATAAAGCCGGTCCAGCAAAGTCGGCGACCCTTGTTGAATCTTGTTCAACCGCTCGCACTCGATTCCCGCCTCAACAATCGCATCGCATGTCCCTCCCGTTGCCCCCAACGCATACCCACGCTCACTCAACCGCTTCGAAATCTCCACTGCCTCCGGCTTATCATCGTCGTTAACCGTAATGATCACCTGACCCTTCGCCTTAAACACAATCCCGCTCGCAACAAGTGCCTTATAAAGCGCTGCCTCAAAGCTTGAATCAATCCCCAAAACTTCCCCCGTCGATTTCATCTCCGGCCCTAAACTTGGCTCCACCAAAGCAAGTTTCTGGAAGCTAAACACCGGGGCCTTCACCGCATAAAGCCGCGCCTCACCAACCCCTGCCCGAACCTGGTCACTCGACCGGACCGATCCATCTGTTCGTGGCGGTTCTTCCCCACCCGAAACCAAATGCCCGTCCGTCGATCCCAGCTCCCAAAGCCCGCTCGCATACCCAAGTTCCTGCAATGTCTGCCCCATCATGCACCGTGTCGCCAACTGAACCATCGGCACGCCCGTCACCTTGCTCAAATAAGGCACCGTACGGCTCGCTCGGGGGTTAACCTCAATCACATAAGCCTCATCATCTACCAAAACGAACTGAATGTTCATCATCCCCCTCACCCCCAACTCCTTGGCAATCAAACAAGCGTAATCCACCATCTTCGCTTGCAAATCCGGCGCGATCGAAACAGGCGGATAAACCGCCATCGAATCACCCGAGTGAATCCCCGCCCGCTCAATATGCTCCATAATCCCCGGAACCAGCGTATCAACACCGTCCGAGATCACATCAACTTCTGCTTCCTTACCCACAAAATACTTATCAACCAAAACCGGTTGCCCCGGATTCGCATCTTCCGCTTCTTGATAAAACCCGCGCAGATGATCCGCATCATAAATAATCGCCATCGCTCGCCCCCCCAAAACAAAACTCGGCCTCACCAATACCGGATACCCAACTTCCTCTGCGACAATAAGCGCCTCATGCAAACTATTCACCGCGCGGCCCTGCGGCTTCGGAATCCCCAACCGATTCAACAATTTCTCAAACTGATCGCGGTCTTCCGCCATCGCAATCGCTTCCGGTGAAGTCCCCAAAACTTGAACCCCTTCTTCCGCCAACGCTTCCGCCAAATTGATCGCTGTCTGCCCCCCAAATTGGCAAACCGCCCCAATCGCCCTCTCGTGATCGCAAACATCCAGAACTTCTTCCAAAGCCACCGGCTCAAAATAAAGCCCATCCCCCGTATCAAAATCTGTACTCACTGTCTCCGGGTTATTGTTGATAATCGCCGCCCGATACCCCATCGCCTGCAAAGTCCAAACGCAATGCACGCAACTATAGTCAAACTCAATCCCCTGGCCAATCCGAATCGGCCCCGAACCCAAAACAACAACCGTCTCTTTCACTAAACAAATGTTTTACCAGGACAACAACCCTCCAGCACCGTCATCCCGTTGAAAAACGGGATCTACAACCATGATAGACAGATTTTGGTAGACCAGAATAGGTGAAGCACGACCCGGGATTCAACGTCGTATCGTCCACTTCCGAGGCCCGCATTTCCCTCTTCAAGAGCCGGGGAGGGTGGCTCCACCATGCTGAGGCAGCCGTAGGATTGTCGAAATCAACCGCGCCACAGGGGAAACCAGTAATCAAAACCCCACTCAAACCACATCTACCCTCCCATGGGAAGCTCATTCAATGAATCCACAACAAATCGAAGCATATATCCAAGGTTATTCCCGCAATGGTTAGAGAGGCAAATCCGTTTCCAAACAGGTGCAAATCACGCGTGCTCAGATTCTCAGTCGCACCTTCGATTCCCTCATTCTGGCCCGTCACCCCGGCGAAAGCCGTGAACCACAACTCACATCGTTTTATCCGGATGTGCCAAAGCGCATCACTACCTCAAAGTCACGAATGGGAACCAAAACCCTAAGAACCGCAAACCCTCATAGAGACCGCCTAAACCAAACGCGATCCCATTTCCCTTCCCAGAATCCCTCATTTCTGCCCGCCTCAACAAACCCCAAACTCCGATAAATCTTTCCAATCGATTCGCCACCACCTGTATAAAGCCAAAGTGCGTCACATCCAAATGACCGTGCTCGTTCAACCGCCCAATCCATCAAGATTTTCCCAAATCCCCGGCCCCGAAACTCTTCCCTCACCGCAAAATCAATTATCTGCGCCGGTTCAAGTTCGCGCACGCCTGGCACATCATCGACGTAAAGGCCAACCATTCCTACAATCAAGCCATCAACCCGAATCACGCCGTACGATGTGCCCCTGGCAACTTCAATTGCAATCAGTTTCTTAATCGCTGTTTCATCGGTCAATCCCGTCGATTCCTGAAACAAATCCAAGAATTCGACCAAATCACCTTCAAAAAGGACAACTTCCACGCTCTACTTCCCGCTTGCTACCCGAACAAATCCGCCCAAAACCTTCGCCATATCCGCCGACTCATAGTTATATTCTTTGCGCTCCCAGGCCACCCATAAATCATTCGTTTCGTCCGGCTCCAAATTCGTCCAGAACCAAGCTAATTGATCGCCATCGACTTTATGCGGTTTCGCCTTCGTTGCATAGCGAGTCCCCTTTTCCAAACCGCTTGCATCAAGCTCAAGCCGAATCTTGCCAATTGGCCCCCTCCAACTTTTCGCCGTATGAACTATGTATTCAAAAAACTGCCGAGGCATCGTGTCGCCGCCCGGCTGACTCATGTAAACATTCTTCACGCTCCGCACCTGCCCCGCCTTAAAATCTATCGACTTCACCCACCAAACCGAATACCCAAAATCCGGATCATTCGATGGATCATCTATTTTCTGAACCAAAACCGGCGTCGATTTCCCGTCCACCCAGCTCTTAAAACTCTTAAACCACGTCTTGTTTTTTTTATCCAAATAAGCGTCGTACCCCTCTTCCGGGAATCCCATAATTGCCGTTTCGCTCTTCCCACTCGTGTTCTTAAACGAATAAGTTACTGTCACCTCACAACTCGGAATTTTCACCTTGATATCTGCGCTCGTCATCTCAACCGGTGTCACTCCACTCATCGGCTTCGGATTCCCACTTCGAGCCGAAAAACTTGTGTCATTCAACATCAATGCCACCGCTACAAAACTTGTCATGATTCCTATTGTACGTTTAACTGATCAAATTCGTGTTAGCGTCATCAGGGCAACGTCTTCAAAACAACCTCTCCACCACTCGCCCCCCAACCCGCCAAAACCTCCGCATCAACATCCGCCCCCGGCCACCGAACCGTCACATCAAACCGACCCGAAGGCTCAACCCCCTCCCAAAACCACATCACCGTATTTCCATTCCGTTTATGCGGCGCCCACGGAACATTAAAAAACGAATCCTTCGGCAGTCCGTCCACATTAACCTCTATCCGCAACTGATCCACCACACCGTTCCAATTTTCCGCTGTATTCACCAAATACAAAAAATAGGGCCCCGGAGTCTGATAACCCGGCCGAGTCACATACCGGTTCCGCACCCGCCGGGTCTGCCCCGCCCCAAACTTCACGTCCTTCGTCCACCAATTCCGCGTAAAACCTCCTTCAATCGAATCTGAATACTCCTCCAACTTCACCATTTTCGTCTTGAGCGGCTTCCCGTCCACCCATGTCTCAAACTTCTTAAACCACGTCTTCCCCGTCAATCCGCCCGGCTCCACCGCCTCTTCCGGAAACCCCATCGGCACATCAATCGCCTTATTGGTCGTGTTCTTAAAAACATAGTTCACTTCCACCTCGCAACTTGGAATCTTGATTCGTATATCGGCGCTCACCATCTTGACTGGGCTCTCACCCTTCAAAACCCCGGCCGCACCCCCCATCCCATAAAACGCCGTGTCATTCAACACCACCGCCAACGCAACCGCACTCAACATAGCCAATAGGACGAATTAATTCACTTGGGGTTGTCGCAAATGTCACAACTCGGTTGTATCTGTTTAGATTAGACACATGCACCGTTGTAACAGAAAAACACTAAGTCACTTTCAGGGCAAGTCATAATAAGTGATGTAAGTGGAAAGGTCGATAGAATTTCGCAAACATCCGGGAATGCTTGTTTCGACAATTATCCACTCGTGCCTCATACTATTTGCCGCCTTCGTGGCTATACTTTTCTGGACAGACAATATCAGTTATTTACCTGTTTACAAAACCAAGTACCTTCTGACGGCGGTAATGCTGATTGGATTTATTGCAGGAATGTGGGATCTATTATCTTCAAAGCCAGAACCTCAACCTCGGCCCCAAACGCCCCTCCAACAATCTATTCTGTTCTTCCCAATCATTTCTTATCCTGTTCCCGTTTTTTTGACTAGCAGTTACTTGCGAGCTAATCAACTTCCACCCGAAAATTCATGGATTCCAATTGCAGATGCAATATTTCTTTTTCTCTTGGCCTCTGCAGCAACCTACAATTGGTGGAAGATTATCCAAAATTCAAAGAAGTGCGGGCAAACCCTTGCATAGCTCACTTGTTTGAATCCCAGAAAATTTCATGCAAAACTTCAACCCCCACCCCATCACCGTAACAACCCACGGCATCACCATCGAGCCCCTTACCCTCGACCACTTCGAACCCTACTACGAAGCCCTCATGCTCGATCCCCACACAATGGATCTTTACAGCTTCCCCCCGAAATCCCTCTCCCCTGAACACGTTCGCGAATTCATCACCGCCCGAATCGCCGCTCCCAACATCGCCCAAGTCTTCACCGCAAACGGTAAAGTACTCGGCTCATCCAGCTACTACGACATCAGCCTCGAAAACCACAGCCTCGAAATCGGCTACACCTGGATGGCCGCCCCCTACCGCGGAACCAACCTCAACCCTATCGTCAAACTCGCCATGATCGGAGCCGCATTCGATGACTTCGGCGCCGAACGCGTCAAACTCATCACGAGCAGCAAAAACGTCCGCTCCCAAAAAGCCATGGAAAACATCGGCCTTTCCCGAGAAGGCACTTTCCGCCGAGACCGCCTCATCCACGATGGCACTTACCGCGACACAGTCGTCTTTAGCGTCATAAAACCGGAATGGCCCGATTTCAAATCTAACCTCGAATCAATCATTCAATCAAAACAAAACTGGCACTCAAAGTCATAAATTCTATTCGCGTCATCCCGGGCTTGACCCGGGATCCACGGACGAGCCAGCTCCAGTACGTTGTCAAATCCGCTGTTTTTCCTTACAGTCGATTTACAAACCACCCTCCCCATCGGGGAGGGACTAAGGGAGGGGAGGGGGGCAAGCTCATCCACACAAAACGGTATCATCCGCAAGGCTCAATTGAACCTGAGCCAAATTCTCACGGAACACCGTGCCTCCTGGGTCGCAACCAACAGAAGCGAAGTAGGGCGGAACGAGACGGTCTCCGGCGGCTAAAACCCACAAAGGAAAACAAAATAATGCCCGAACTCAGTATGAAAGACCTGCTCGAAGCAGGCGTCCACTTTGGTCACCAAACACGACGTTGGAACCCCAAGATGAAGCGCTATATTTACGGCGCCCGCAACGGAATCTACATCGTTGACCTTCACCAAACAATTAAGCTCTTCCAAGATGCACTTGACTTCGTTCAAGACATCGTCAAAGATGGCGGCTCCGTCCTCTTCGTCGGTACCAAAAAACAAGCGCAATCCGCAATCAAAGAAGCCGCAACTAAATCCGGACAATACTTCGTCACCGACCGCTGGCTCGGCGGAATGCTCACCAACTGGGAAACCATCAGCCAACGAATCGTTCGGCTAAAAGAACTCGACCGAATGGAAGCCGAAGGCTACCTAGCACGACTCCCCAAGAAGGAAGCCCTCAAAAGACTCGAAGAACGCGACAAACTCAGCCGCTACTTCGAAGGCATCCGAGACATGACCGAAATGCCAAAGTGCATCTTCATCGTTGACCTTAACAAAGAGTCAATCGCAGTTCTCGAAGCCCGTAAGCTCCACATCCCCATCGTAGCAATCGTTGACACCAACTGCAACCCAGATGATGCCGACATGGTCATCCCGGGCAACGACGACGCAATTCGATCAATCCGACTCGTCACCAGCAAGTTCTGCGAAGCCATCCTCGAAGTCAAGCCAATCGACAAGGGCGACGACGAAGCAATGGCAGAAGGAACCGAAGGCGAATCCGATATCGATGCTGATGGCGACAGCCCAGTTCAATTCGGCGAAGTCGAGCAAGAATTCCTTCGCTCATTCGAAGAATCAACCAAAGCAAAAGCTGCTGAACCAAAAGCTGCTGAGCCTAAAGCCACAGAAGTCGCCGAAACTCCAGTAGCAGACGTCAAAGAAGAGGCCCCGACCGAAGCGCCTGTAGAAGCAGTAGCCGAAGCAGCTCCCGAGGTCGCCGCCACAACTGAGGAAACAAACTAATGGCTATCACCGCACAAGATGTCAAAAAATTGCGCGAACTAACCGACGCGCCGATGATGGACTGCAAAAAAGCACTCGAAGAGGCGGACGGTGATATCGACAAAGCAAAAGACATCCTTCGCGAAAAAGGTGCCGCTGCAAGCCAAAAGAAGGCCGGCCGCGCAACCAAAGAAGGAATCGCCAAAGTCGTAGTCTCCGAAGACGGAAAGACCGGTGCTGGAATCATCGTCGAATGCGAAACTGACTTCGTCAGCCGCAACGATGACTTCAAAAACATGGTCGACAAACTCGTCCGAGGAATGCTCGCCGATGGATCTGCTGGACTTGATGTCGTCGTCGAAGGGCTAACCGTCGAGCAACATCTCGCCGAAGCAGTTGGCAAAATTCGCGAAAACATCCAAATCCGCAAGGCAGAAATCTTCCATGCCGGAGAAGGCAAACTCGCTGCATACAACCACCACGATGGCAAATGGGCCAGCGTCGTCACCTACAATGGTGGCAACGCTGAAGCCGCTCAACAAATCGCCGTCAACGTCGTTGCATTCAAGCCAACCTACCTTCAAAAGTCGGACATTCCGAAAGAAATCATCGACGCTGAATTTGATGTTCAAAAGCGACGAGCTCTTGAAGAAGGAAAGCCAGAAAACATCGCCGAAAACATCGCCAACGGACGAATTAATAAGGAGTACTACCAAGAAAACGTTCTCCTTGAACAATTGATTTACCTTGACAACAAAACCAAGGTCATCGATTATCTCGCCCAAAACGGCGGCGGCACAGTCACCGCATACGCACTCCTCGCAGTCGGACAATCCGCTGACGGCGAAGGCGACGCGGAGTAAACCAAAGTGGGCGATACAGTCAAGTTCAACCGCGTTCTACTGAAGATCAGCGGAGAAATGCTCGGAGGCGAAGCCGGATTCGGCCTCGATAACGACACTCTCGACTATATCGCCCAAGAAATTAAAGCCGTTTTTGACTGCGGAGCCCAAGTGGCCATCGTAGTCGGAGGCGGCAATTTTGTTCGTGGATCAGCATTCAGTGAAGATGGCGGAATCAACCGCACCGTCGCTGACCATATGGGAATGATGGGCACGATCATGAACGGCCTCGCCCTCCAAGCCGCAATTGAAAAAATCGGCATCCCATCTCGAGTCCAATCAGCCCTAAATATCAGCGAAGTCGCCGAACCGTTTATTCGAAGACGCGCCATCCGCCATCTCGAAAAAGGTCGAGTCGTCGTCTTTGCTGGCGGCACCGGAAACCCCTATTTCACAACCGACACCGCGGCAATTCTCCGAGCACTCGAAATTGATGCCGACGCAATCCTCAAAGCTACTAAAGTCGATGGTGTTTATAACAAAGACCCCCGCAAACACGTCGACGCCACAAAATACGATTCTCTCACTTACACCCAGGCAATTGCAGAAAGCCTCGCCGTAATGGATCAAACCGCCTTCATCATGGCCCGAGAACATGGAATGCCCCTGGTTGTGCTAGATTTACTTAAACCCGGCGGAATGGCGCGAGCCGTCCGCGGAGAAACCGAAGGCACCCTAGTCCAGGGAGGATAACTAAAATGAGCGAAGAACTAAGAGAAGCCGAACAGAAAATGAAAAGTGCGGTTGAAGCAACCGTCCACGACTACGGAAGAATCCGAACCGGACGCGCCAGTGCCCAAGTCCTCGAACCGATCATGGTCGACTATTACGGCACCCCAACCCCAATCACCCAATGCGCCAACGTCAGCGTCCCTGAACCAAGACAAATTCTCATCTCACCCTACGATAAGTCCATGACCGGCCCAATCGAGCGAGCAATCCAAAATAGCGATCTCGGCATCAATCCCAACAATGATGGCACCGGAATCCGACTCAACTTCCCCGCGATGACCGAAGAGCGACGAAAAGACCTCGTCAAAGAAGTCGCAAAGCGATCCGAAGAAGGCTGCGTTGCAATCCGCAACGTCCGCCACAACACCCTCAACGCACTCCGCGAACAACAAAAGAATAAAGAAATCACCGAAGACGATCTCAAGGGTTTCGAAAAACGACTCCAAGAACTCACCGACAAGTACATCGCAAACACCCACGAAGTTCAAAAGAAAAAAGAAGCCGAAGTTCTCGAAATCTAGGCAAATCCTTCATAATCTCTCAAACCGTGGCTGCGTCTGCCCTCAACTCTGTTCAACAACGTGCCCTCCAAGCTGGAATCAACTTGGAGGCACTCCCTGAGCACCTCGCCATCATAATGGATGGCAACGGACGCTACGCCCAAGCGCAAGGACTCAAACGACTCTGGGGCCACCGACAAGGCTACAAAACCCTCAAAAACGTTCTCCTCATCGCCGCCGAACTCGGCATCAAATACCTCACCGTCTACGCTTTCTCCGCCGAAAACTGGCGACGTCCCGAAGACGAAGTCGGCGGACTCATGACGCTCATCGAAGAAGCCGCTCGGCACGAACTCAAAGGTCTCAAAGAAAACAACGTTCGTGCCCAAGCCATCGGACGCCTCCACGAAGTCCCTAAAGGACTCCAACAAGCCCTCGCAGAAATGAAAGATGACACCAAAAACAATACTGGAATCGTCTTCACCCTCGCCATCAACTATGGCGGACGCGCCGAAATCATCGACGCCATCAAAACACTTCTCGACCAAAATTCGGGCGAAATCACCGAAGAAACCCTTTCCCAAGCCCTCTACGATCCCACTCTCCCCGAACCCGACCTCCTCATCCGCACCGCCGGCGAACTCCGCTGGTCAAACTTTCTCATCTGGCAAGCCGCCTACTCCGAACTTTTCGTCACCCAAACAACATGGCCCGAATTCGGCGAAAAAGAACTGCTTGAATCCGTCTCCCACTACCAAAAGCGAGTCCGCAAGTTCGGCGGTCTCGCCGACCCCCAATAGGGACTTTCTACGGCCCCGAATCCCAAATATCAACCAATTACGTCTTATTTATCGTATCCTAGTTGCAAAGATCAACAATTATTAAGTTGAACCTGCCGAAAATTCTCAAAGGATCGTCCATGAGCAGAATGTTTTCCAAAGCCACCAAAAAGGAAGCCAAATCCGCAACAAATACGCGGTGGTTCCGGTGCTTTGTCATTTCTGGCCTCATCGTATGGACTCCGACCCTTAATTTTGAAGCCATTGCAAGTTCAGATATTCCCGAACTCCCCGAGGCATATCTCCAACAATTTCAAACATCCTCCGATTTACAAACTGAATCCAAACCCGGCGTCAAGGATTTCCTCCAATCTCTCGATTACAACCGCGAAGAATCCCGCGAAATCGTCACCCGCAACGCCGAAGCCATCCAAAGTGCCAGCGCAGCCTACAGCGTCCCCGATTGGATGATCGCCGGAATCATTTATGTCGAAACCGCCCAAGGAATCCCCGGTGCCTGGCGATGGAACGATTCCGCCAGCCGCGATCTCTTCGTTGGATTCGGTCGACCTACCAGCATGGGCGTCATGCAAGTGCGCCAAAACCCCGACGAGCTCGGCCTCAAAGATCACTGGCAACGCATGATGTTTGCCCGAACCTACACCGAAGACGAAGAAATCCAGATCAACGACGGAGCCAAGCACCTCCAAGCCGTGCTCCAGCAATCAAACCGCCTCGGATCAACGTCCGCCAACGACTTCCAGTGGAGCACCCATAAGCTCGCCGTCATCGCCCACGAATACAACACTGGCCCAACCAACTGGCGCAACACTACCTGGGATGAAGCCATCCCAAGCACCTACGGCGAACTCTTCACCAAATTCCTCCCCGACGCCTACCAAGCTCTCCACGGCACCGATCTCACCAATTGGCCGCTTCCTGAAGTTCCGGAAGAACTGTTAAATCCCGAATTCAAAGACGAAGCGAACTAACCCGCTTGCGGACTCGCCTCAATTGCCGGAACCTCTGTATTCTCGCAGACCCCCGTCTCCTCCGCCGTAATTACCGCTCGCAAGCTCCGAATCGCCACTTCAATGTGCTTCGCTTCGGGTTCCTCGGTCGTAATCAATTGCGTAGCCAGGCCCGGCTTCAATAAGATATTCACCCACTTCGCATCCTTCATCTTCCCTGCCGCCCGAATCACCTCATAGCTAATCCCTGCAATAATCGGCATCAAAACCACAAGCTCAAGCGCCAATCGGAAGATAACCGCCGCCCCACCCGTGATCTGATACCCAAACAAAGTTGGGTAACGCGGTATCCATACCGACATCAAGAATCCTAATATCACGACGATAATCGCAAAGTTTGTCCCACATCTCGGATGCAAACGGGTTTGCGCCATGCAATTCTCTGCACTCAACTCAACATCCGCCTCAATCGCATTGATTGACTTGTGCTCCGCTCCGTGATAGCGGAACGTATCCAAAATTGCCGGAATCCGTCGAATCAACGACAGATAACCAATAAACATAATCACCTTCAAAGTCTCCGCAACAAAGTTCGTCCAAACCCCTTGGAAGTAAGTCGCTTTGGCCAACTCACTCGGACGATATCCCGTCACAAACTCTGCCGTTCCTTCTGGAACCGCCTTAAACAAAACAAAACCAAATCCCAAACTAAAAACAATCGCCACCCCAATCGCAAGTTTCTCATTCGTACTCAGAGCTTTCTTAACCGGTCCCCAAAAAATCGAAAAAAGTGTCACAACCAGTGCCGCTATTGCAACCACAATCGGTGCCAACATCAGGTTCGCATCAAATTTGCCGCCC
This sequence comes from Fimbriimonadaceae bacterium, assembly GCA_046154445.1. Taxonomy (GTDB): domain Bacteria; phylum Armatimonadota; class Fimbriimonadia; order Fimbriimonadales; family Fimbriimonadaceae; genus UphvI-Ar2. The sequence continues at coordinate 24,768 of JBJXDW010000105.1, forward strand.
GATAAAATCGGCGTCCACCGGCCAGACAAAAACGCCGCAATCGCAATCAGAGCAACTGCCGTAATCCCAAGATTCCGATACTCTTTCGCCGTTGGAACTGCCATCTCGGCGTTCTCCTTCGCGACTCGCTCCCGATCTTCTTCCGCAACGTACTTCTCGTCCAAAGCAACCGAACTCGCAAAATTCATCGCTCGCATCCCCAGCGCCATCGTATCAAGCAACGCCAAAGTTCCCCGCAAAAACGGCTTCTTCAAAAACTCCAACTTCCCAATCCACGTCTTCTCAAGTGGCTCTGTCTTTACTATAATTTCATCGTTCGGCGCCCGGCAAGCAACCGCATAATATTTTGGTGACCGCATCATCACCCCTTCTGGCACCGCCATCCCCCCAAATTGCAAATATTCGGCTTGCGGCTCTTTTAATTTCTCACCCATCGGTCTGCTCAGTGTACCTACGCACGAGTGCTTCGGCCCTCATCCTTAAACGTCGGCATTTTTAACCACGTTCCATGCCCCGAAAACCAATATTCAGAACCTTCTGCGTCTTCAAACTAATTCGACGACACCGGTACCTTTTCCTTGTAACCCCACCTAACCCAGGCCGCAAATCCCGTCACAACTGCCATCATTAATCCAACCCAAATCGGGCCAATCGTTGAAACAAGTAGGTAAACGTTCAAACCTCCAATAATCGTGCACAGCAGATAACCCAAAATCACCATCCAACGCCGATTCACAAATTCACCCATCCGTTTCTTATCGCTCGTCACAGCAACAAGAGGGAAAATCGCAAAGGGTAATTGCATCGAGAGCACAACCTGAGAAATCACCAAGAGTTGCACCGTGTTCTTCCCACCCGAAGCGCTAATCAAAATGATTGCCGGAATAATCGCCAATCCCCGAGTAATCATTCGCCTCACAAAGGGCTTTACCCGAATCCGTAAAAACCCTTCCATTACAATCTGACCCGCCAAGGTTCCCGTTACCGTCGAACTTTGGCCCGATGCCAAAAGCGCCACCGCAAACACCGTCGCCGAAGCCCCGCCAAGCGCCGTCCCCAGCAGCTCATACCCCTGCTGAAGTTCCTCAACCACAATTCCCCGACTATGGAAAACCGCCGCCGCCAGAATCAAAATCGCCGCATTAACAAAGAAAGCCAAACTGAGAGAGAGTATCGTATCGTAAGTATTAAATTTGATCGCCTCCTTTAATGCTTCCTGCCCCTCCCCTGTCTTCCGTGTCTGAACAATCGACGAATGTAAATAGAGGTTATGTGGCATAACCGTTGCCCCCAAAATCCCAAGCGAGATCAAAAATGCGTCCGCACTCGGCATCGAGGGAATAAATGTCCCCCTCGCAACACCACCCCAATCCGGACTCGACACAACCATCTGATACAGAAACCCTCCGAAAATCGTCGCAACCAAAGTCAAGACAATCGCCTCCAATTTCCTAAAACCAAAGTGCATAAACGCCAGCAAAAGCATAACGTCCAAGCCCGTAATAATCACTCCCCAAAGCAAAGGCACCCCGAACAGCAAATTCAACGCCACCGCCGAGCCAACAACCTCCGCCAAATCACAAGCAATAATCGCAATCTCGCACAATATCCAGAGTGCAAAAGCGACTGGCTTCTTATAATAATCCCGGCATGCCATCGCCAAGTCCTTCCCCGTAACTAACCCTAGGCGAACACACAAAACCTGCAGAAACTGCGCCATAAAATTACTCAGCAATATCACCCACAACAGCGCAAAACCATACTTACTCCCCCCAGCCAAATCCGTACCCCAATTGCCCGGATCCATATATCCAACGCTCACCAGCAACCCGGGGCCGGCAAACGCTAAAAACTTTCGAAACTTTCCCGCACCCTCTGGAATTTTCACCGTCCGATACGACTCAGGCAATGAACGAAATCCATCTGAACCCACAGCATCTTTCTTCATAGCCATGGCTATTATAGCACTGGCTATTAACTGGTACAATAGGCCAAGTGACAAAACAAAGTAATCCATTTGTTCGCACCCGTGAGGATCATCAAACCGAAATCGCAGAAGATTATGTCGAGCTGATCTACCGCCTCGGCGATCCCGATCCCGGTGGACTCGTCCGAACCACCGATCTCGTCACCGCCCTCGGCGTCGCCCAACCTACCGTGACCAAAACCCTCGACCGACTCCAACGCGAAGGCCTCGTCACCGTCATCCCTCGGCAATCAGTTGAACTCACCATAACCGGTCGCGAACTCGCCGAAAAGAGCCTCGCCCGCCACGAAACCATCGTAAATTTCCTCATCAAAATCGGCGTCCCCGCTGACCAGGCTGAACTCGATACCGAAGGCATCGAACACCATGTCAGCGAAGTCACTCTCAAAGCATTCGAAGCATTCATCGATAAACAAAAATAATAGTCCCAGTCTTGGAACGTGATAGACATACCGTAACGTCACTTAATAGTAAGAGACTCAAGTATGCGCTTTGACAAGTTGACCATTAGAGCACAAGAAGCTTTTCAGGCTGCCCAAGAATTCGCGACTGAATTCCAACAGCAATCCATCGAGCCCGAACACCTCCTCCTCGGCCTCCTCAAAGACAACGAAGGCATCGCGACCGCCCTCGTCGAGAAAACGGGTGCCATCCCCGCAACCATCCAGGCCGAAGTACGCCAATCCCTCAGTCAAGCCGCCAAAGTGAGCGGAGCCGCGACCTATGGCGCAACCATGGGCTCAAGAACCCAGTCCGCATTCAACGCTGCATTTGATGCCGCATCAAAGCTCGCGGACGAATACGTCTCCACCGACCACCTCCTCCTCGCCCTCGCCGACGATAAAGGGAGCGCAGGTAAAGCCCTCAACGGAGCCGGTGCCACCAAAGAACGTCTCAGCAAAGCCCTTGAAGAAATTCGCCAGGGCCGACGCATCACTGATGCTAACGACGAATCAAAACTCCAAGCTCTCGAAAAATTCGGCATTGACCTCACCGAACGCGCCCGTCAAGGCAAGCTCGACCCCGTCATTGGCCGGAATGAAGAAATCCGCCGTGTCATCCAGGTTCTCAGCCGCCGCACAAAAAACAACCCAGTCCTCATCGGTGAACCCGGCGTCGGTAAAACCGCCGTCGCCGAAGGACTCGCCCAGCGCATCATCGCCGGCGACGTTCCCGAAGGTCTGCGTGGAAAATCCGTCGTCGCCCTTGATATGGGTGCCCTTGTCGCCGGAGCAAAATACCGAGGCGAGTTCGAAGAACGCCTCAAAGCCGTCCTCGACGAAATCAAACAAGCCGCTGGCTCAATCATTCTCTTCATTGACGAAATGCACACGCTTGTAGGAGCCGGCAAAGCCGAAGGCTCCCTCGACGCTGCAAACATGCTCAAACCCATGCTCGCCCGCGGAGAACTCCGGTGCATCGGCGCAACCACCCTCAACGAATACCGTCTCTACGTCGAAAAAGACAAAGCCCTCGAACGCCGATTCCAAACCGTCCTCGTCGAAGAACCCACCGTCAGCGAGGCAATCAGCATCCTGCGGGGTCTCAAAGAACGCTACGAAATCCACCACGGCGTCCGCATCACCGATGGCGCAATCGTCGCCGCCGCCACCCTCAGCAACCGCTATATCACCGAGCGCAAACTTCCGGATAAAGCCATCGACCTCATCGACGAAGCCGCTAGCAAACTTAAAATCGAAATCGATTCCGTACCCCACGAACTTGACGTCATCGAACGCCAAATGCGCCAACTCGAAATCGACCGCGAAGCTCTGAAAAAAGAACCCGACGAAGCAAGCAAAAACCGGCTCAGCGAAGCCGAATCAAAGCTCAGCGATCTCAAAGAGCAAGCCGATTCTATGCGCGCCCGCTGGCAGTCCGAAAAAGACAAAATCGAATCTCTCCGCGACACCAAAGAGAAAATCGAACAACTGAAATCCGAACTCCAAACCGCCGAACGAGATGCCGATTGGGGCCGCGCCGCCGAAATCCAACACGGACAACTGCCCAAACTCGAGGCCGAACTCGCTGAAAGCACAAAAATCGCCGAGTCAAACCTGCTCAAAGAAGAAGTCACCGAAGAAGATATCGCCAGCATCGTCGGGCGATGGACAGGAATTCCCGTTGATAAACTCATGGAAGGCGAGCTGCAAAAGCTCATCCAAATGGAAGAGATGCTCCGCAGCCGAGTCGTCGGGCAAGACGACGCCCTCACCATCCTTAGCGACGCTATCCGCCGCAACCGCGCCGGAATTAGTGACCCCAACCGCCCGATCGGCAGTTTCCTTTTCCTCGGCCCCACCGGCGTCGGTAAAACCGAAACCGCCAAAGCCCTCGCCGAACTCCTCTTCGATAACGAACGCGCCATGGTGCGCATCGATATGTCCGAATACGGCGAAAAGCACGCCGTCGCCCGCCTCATCGGTGCCCCACCCGGTTATGTCGGATACGAAGAAGGCGGTCAACTCACCGAAATCGTCCGACGACGCCCCTACAGCGTCATCCTGCTTGACGAAGTAGAAAAAGCCCACCCCGACGTCTTCAACGTTCTCCTCCAACTTCTCGATGATGGTCGCCTCACCGACGGTCAGGGCCGAACCGTGGACTTCAAAAACACAGTCGTCATCCTCACCAGCAACATCGGCAGTCACCATTACGGCGATAGCTTCCTCGATGCCGACAAATTCGAAGACATCAAATCAAAAGTCATTGAAGAACTCAAATTCCACTTCCGGCCCGAGTTCATCAACCGCCTCGACGACATCGTCGTCTTCCGCGCCCTCGGCGTCCCTCAAATCAAGCAGATCGTCGAAATCCAGCTTACTGGACTCGTCGACCGCCTCAAAGATCGCCGTATCACCCTCGAACTCACCGATGCCGCCAAAACCCAAATCGCCACCGCGGGCTACGATCCGGTCTATGGTGCTCGACCTCTGAAACGCGCTATCCAAAAAGAAATCCTCAACCCCCTCGCAATGCGCGTTCTCGATGGCTCAATCCACGACGGCTCCCACGTCCTTGCCGACTATTCCGACGGCAAGTTTGTGTTTCAGTCCAAATAATTGCCTCTCTTCATGAGTCAGTTGTGCCGACCATCTCTCCCTTT
>JBJXDW010000106.1:0-18213 GCA_046154445.1 Fimbriimonadaceae bacterium
TTTTGACTCCGACACAGATGTTACAGGAGATTTTGTCGCAGCTTGATGTTCAGACAAATTCGCGGAACCGTCAGGTTTTGGTTCAGCAGCTCCATTTGACATTGATTGAGAATTATGATCGAGGGCGCCGGGTTGTGCTGATGATAGATGAGGCGCACTTGATCAGGTCGACAAACAGTTTTGAGGAGCTGCGCTTGCTCCTGAACTGTCAGATGAACGACCAGTTTCTGTTGAGTTTGGTTTTGCTCGGTCAGAAAGAGCTTTTGCCGAAGTTGAAGAAAGTTCCGGCTTTGGAGCAACGGTTGGCAGTTCGCCATTTGATCAAACCTCTTGATGTGCTTGATACGGGCGAATTGATTTTGTTCCGGCTTCGGGTTGCTGGTTTCAAGGGTGATCGAAGTCCGTTCACTCCAGAAGCGATCCATGAGATTCATCGTTTGAGCAATGGTGCGCCCCGGGTTGCGATTCAGCTTGCAGACAATGCGATGTTGATGGCAATGGCGCGCAAAGAGAAATTTGTTGACGGTTACTTGATTAACGAGATCGCGGAAGAGTTTTCGGGAGTTGCAGCATGAACTTTGCCGATGCAATTCGAAAAGTCTCGGTTGACCCACAAGTTGCTCCGGTGCTTGGACTGGGTGAAGAAACACCACAGACGCCTCAGACAACTTACAACTTGGAAGCTAACTCGGGTGTTCCGACATTTGGTTTGGGTGGCTTATCAGCTGATCCTCAAATGATTCCGGCCCCAACAAATCCGGCGGTTCAGTCTGGAAACGTTGTTCGGTTAGAACTTTTTCTAAGTGCCGAACAGATGTCTGGGTTGTTCCGGGCGATTATGGCGGGCCAACACACGGTTATGACGGCTCGAGAGGCAGCGGCTTATTTGCGAATTGGTAAGGAGACTTTGATGAAGCTTGCCGAAGAAGGAGATATTCCAGGGATTGTCATCGACGGTCGCTGGCGATTCCCCAAACCGAATTTGGACGAATGGTTGACCATGCAATCGATGGGTCACGAGGAGATTGAAGATGTCGCTTAACCCCTTTAAGAAACGCAACTTTGTGGGCATTGATATTGGCCACAAACAGATCAAAATGGTCGAAGTCGAGAAGTCTGGTCAAAGTTGGAAAGTAACGAGACAGGTTGCTATTCCCACTCCATCTGATTCGATTAAAGACGGAATTGTGATCGATTCTGACGTTGTTGGAATCGCGATCAAGACGGCAATCCGAGAGAACAAGATCACCGCTAGTACAGCGGTTATTGGTGTTTCGGGAGCTAGCGTCATTGTTCGCACGATTAAGATGGCAAAGATGACTCCGCAGATGTTGCGGAAGTCGATCAAGTACGAAGCTGGTCATTATGTTCCTTCTTCGATTGAAGATAGCTACATCGAATTTGAAATTATTGGCGACGCGGATGATGATCAGATGGAAGTTTTGATCGTTGCGGTGCCGCGTGAGCTTGTTGAAAGCAAGAAGCGGGCGGTTGAGCGCGCTGACCTTGAGGTTGACATTGTTGATGTCGAGGCGTTTGCAATCTATCGAAGTTTGTTGGAATCGGATGAAAGTTCGGTTTTGAATTCGATGACGGTTGCGCTTGTTGATATTGGCGCAGCGGCAACTACGGTGAGCGTCGTAGCAGAAGGCAAGTTTGTTATGACTCGGACTATTGTTGCGGCGGGTCAAGTGATGACGGATGCTTTGAAGAGCTACTTCCAGCTGAATGATGAGCAAGCCGAAACTGGCAAAGCTCAGCTTGATTTTACTCCGTTGGTGGCGAATCCGATGACGGATAATCCGCCGCTAAAGGTTGTTCAGAGTCACGTTGACGATTTGGCACGCGAGATTCGACGGTCTCTTGGTTATTTCCAATCTCAGCAAGCTGAGAGTTCAAGGAGTAACCCTGTGACTCACATTGTATTGACTGGTGGTGGTGCTAAGTTGCTTGGCCTTGGTGAATACATGGCGAACAAGCTTGGGGCCGAGGTCATAACGACAGGAGTTTTTGATAATCCACGATTTATCCCTATTGGCGATTTTGCCCCTGGAAAGGGTTTGGAATGGTCAGTTGCGACAGGATTGGCGATGCGCGCTTACATGAAGGCGGCTTAAGGAAATAGAACTATGCCATTGATTAACTTAATTCAAGAACAACGGATCGTTGCGAGGGCGAAGCAGAAGCAAGTTCAAATTGCGGGTTTAGCGACGCTCACCATCGGTGCTGTGTCAGTTATTGGAACGGTTGGACTCTTCCTTGATGCGACTCGATTGAACCTTCAGGCGGGTGCACTGGAGCAGAAAAAGCTTGAGATTCAGCCGACTCTGGATGAGCTTCAAGCAAACATCGACATGCTCGATGAGATGAAGCCTCGGATTGATACATTGGAAACGGCTCGCACAGATTCGACCAAGTGGGAGGACGTTTTGGTTTATCTCACAACGAATACACCGAGCGATACTTGGTTGACGAGTGTGAAGGCTTTCAAGCAAGACTCTTCGAATCCGATGGTGTTGACTTTTAACGGAGTGAGCACCAAGCAGGAGCACGTTGGTGATTTTCAATATCGCATCGGATCTTGCAAGGAGCTCGAGAATCCTCAGTTGAAGTACACCCAACCCAAATTTAGTGACAAGGGCATGATGTTGGACTTTGAAGTGACCGCAGAAATGAAGGGCACTAAAGAAGAGACGGATCAGGCTAAGGAGGTCAAAAAGCCATGAAAACAAATGAAATGTTGAAGTCGGTTGCTTTGATTGCGCTCGCGGTTCTGTTTATTGGTGGTGGATTGATCTACTGGCAGATGGGGAATCGATCGGCGGCTGCGGATCGGGTTGCCCAACTTGAGCACGAGCTTCCAGATATGGACAAGATTAATTCTGACTTGGTTAAGAGCCAGCAAGATCTTGAAGTAGCTCGGATCGAATTGGATCACTTGGAGCGAGCGTTGCCAGAGCAAGCCTATATTCCGACTCTCTTGAAGGAGCTTGAAATATTAGGTACTTCGAAGAACGTGAAAGTCACGGGTATCCGACCAATTCTTGTTCAGAACACGACGAAAGACGTAAAGAGCGAGGATGATGCTTATGAAAAGCTTGATATTGATATCACCGGACAGGGCACTTATCGGGCATTGCTCGAGATGATCTCGGCATTGAAGGGTTTTCCAAAGATTTTGGCGGTTAACACGATATCAATGGTGCCGCGACAGGGTGCGGGTGGTCAGACCACAAGTGAACTCGATGCGACGATTCGGCTCCGAGCCTTTATTTTTAAAGAAGCGATGGCTCCGACCGAAGGATCGACGGAAGATTTGAAAACAAAAAGTACTGGCGCGGCGGGCGATTCCGGGACATCTGAGAAATCGGGTGCACCGGCAACAAACGGGGCAAATCGCACAAAGGTCGGTGAACTTGACGTGCGGGCACCGCGCAAGGAAGTAGCACTATGAACGGCGATAAGAAAAAGATGTTGGTATTGGGCGTACTTGCGCTCTTGCTCGTTGCAGTCGGGGCATTTAGTTTCTTGAGTGGCGGCAATTCGAGCGCAAGTGCCGAATTGACGACGACCAAGGCGGATGCTAAGACTACGGCAGTTGATGATACCGATCCAAATGCGGTTAAAGGCGAAGGCGATCTAAAGACTGAAACTGATCCCACTAAGAATCCAGATGGCACCCCTAAAGATGGGTTGTTGGCTATGGTTCCGCTTGCACCGCGAGATCCATTTACGATTCCGGCGCAGCTTGATACTCGGCCGAAACAAGAACCTGTGAAGCCGGTTCCGGTTGCGAATACACAAGTACCTACAACGCTTGGCAATAATCGTCCGGAAGGAAATCGACCCTTCCCGCCACCGATGGGTGAACTCCCTGGGGGCGGAATTGGTGGCGGTGTGCCAATGGCGGTAGTGCCGCAGTACACGGTGAAAGGGATTATCTTGGGCGCAAAGCCACTCGCAGTATTTCAGGACAGTTCAGGGAACCAGAAGTTGGTTTCGTTGGGCGGTTCTATTGACGGAGACACTACGGTTGTTGCCATTGAAAAGGGCAAAGTTACAGTGTCGTACAAGGGCAAGCGACAGTCGCTTGTGATTGATGAGGAAGCACGCAATGACTAAAACACTCACATGGGTGATTGCACTAGGCTTGGTTGGCACTGCCAGTTTTGCCCAGGCGCGATCCGAGATCCAATCGGTCAGCCACACAACTGGCGCGGGGGGATCACATAGCATCGTTGTCAAGGGGAATGAATTGTCAAAACCGACGATCATTACCATTACGGCACGAAATACGACAATTATTGAGTTTAATGCTTACTTGCGCACTGAGCGCGGACGCATTGACATTCAAGACTCGGGCGTTAGTTACGTTCAATACGGCTGGTATTCGGCAAAACCTCCTAAGGTTCGATTTGCTTTCCGATTGACTGGCAGCTTTGCTCCGAAGATTGAATCAACGAATGGTGGTTGGACAATCAACTTTGGTGGAACGACGGCGACTTCGGTTGCGGCTCCGACTCCTAAGGTGACTGTTACACCAGCACAAAAGATCAATGGGCCGACGGCTCCCAAGCTCCCAGACGGTGAAGCCTTGCCGATGCCAGGTGAGAAAGGTGCCCCGACTCCGGTTGCGGGCAGTCCGCTGGCTCAAGTTCAAGCAAATCAAGCGACGATTTGGGGCGATTCTAAGCCAGAACAAAAGGTTGAAACGATTACCAATACGCAAAACGTTGCAAAGCCAGCAGCATTTGTTGCCGGTACGCCAGCAGCGCAAATGGTGAGTTTGGACTTTGTTGGTACTGACATTATTCAAATCATGAAGGCGCTTTCGATTCAGTCGGGCGTGAACATTGTTACTTCACCGGATGTGAGTCCGGCGGATAAGCCAGTTCGCGTGACGATTTCGTTGAACAAAGTGACACTTGATGAAGCCTTGACTTATGTGACAGCGATTGCGAATCTTCGATTTGCGAAAGTGAGCAACACCTACATTGTTACTCCGGCGGAAAACTTTAGCCAAGCCATGCGACAGGTTATGGAGCGCATGGGTGGTCGGTACGAAACCCGGGTTGTTAACTTGGTGAGCGGTCAGGCACAAAAGATTAAAGAAGCGGTTGAAAAATCGATTTCTCCAGCGGGTCAAAAAGGCTTTTATGAAGTAATTGTTCCGACGGCGGCTGATCTTCCTGGCGTTGCGCTTAGTCCTATCCCAGCAGCTGATGCAGGCGACGGCAAAGGTGGCACGGCAGCGCCGGCGACTACGGCACCAGCTAAGTCAACGGGTCGAGTCTATTACTTGATGGTTGTTGGCGATCCGGCAAGGGTAACGGAAGTTGAAACATACATTCGTGATCTTGATGCGAAGATTGCTGATTCGAGTTCGTTTAATCGACAAGCTGATATGTCCACGGTTGTAATTCCGGTTCAGAGCGGCGAAACAGGTCGTATTAAGTTGATGATCGATCGCTTGGTTGCAGAGCATCCTCGCGCGGCAGAATTCAGCATTCAGGAAAGTACTCTTGAAGGCACGACAAAGGGCGAAGCAATGACTATGACTTTGCTCATGATTGGCCCCAAGGAAGAAGTTGGCAAGCTTGAGAGCTTTGCAAAGACGCTGGACAAGGAACTTTGTGCAGTCATGGGCAAATCTTATGAGGCTGACCTCGCTGGACTTGAAAAGATTTGGGAAGTTGTTGACCTCAATTATTCTGAACCCACTTTGATTGAGCTTGATTTAAAGAGCCGATTTAAGGGTCTTCAGGTGAGTTTGATGCCGAATCCTGTTACACCGGGTGCAAAGGGTTCGACCACAGCTACACAAAGTCAAAGCGGTTCTACCGGCGCGGGCGCTTCAGCAGCGGGATCAACGAGTACTGAGACAAAAACTGAAACGAAAGACGTGACTGGCCATGAGCCGATGCGGATTGTTCTGCGCGGGACACGGGCCCAGATTGACGAAGCAAAAGACTATCTTGCGATGGTTGATGTTGCTCCTCGACAGATTGCTCTTGAACTTCGGGTTATGGAGCTTTCACAAGAAGAAGCAATGAAAATTGGTATTGACTGGAATTTGATTACAGGTGGTCGGTTGAATCCATTCCGTATGAATCAAAGTGCAGGTGACACTGCAGCTACTCCGGGAACGTTTTCGGGTGGTATCCAGTTTAACGCGACGGACAGTGCAACGGTTCTTGCTTCGCTTGACAAGCTCAATGGAGGACGCAACTTGATTGCTCGTCCGAACGCATTGGTCAGCGATGGTCGAGCTACGAACTTGTTCGTTGGTGATACCATTCGCTACGTGAAGTCGATTCAGTCGACACAGAATGGGACAACAGTTGAAACCGATGAAGTGAAAGTTGGCGTATCGTTTGACATCGCGGCTCGAGTGGGCGGCGCTGGTCAGATCGCGCTCGACCTTTCACAGAACTTCAACATCCTAACAGGCTTTACGCCGGTTCCGGGTGGTGGAAATTTGCCACAAACCAGTGACCGCTTGACGAACATGTTCGTGAACATGCAGTCGGGCGAGACTCTGGCGATTGGTGGATTGATTCTTGAACAGGATCGCAAGACCGTAAGTGGTGTGCCGCTCTTGAAGGATTTGCCGATCATTGGCGCGCTCTTCCGACGGTCGAGCACATCGAAGTCGAAGACAGAGATTGTGTTCTTCTTGACAGCTCATGAAGTCAATGAGAGTAATCGCTCGAATGCGGCTTCGCCTCGCAATAGCGAAAACAAAACCCCAAATCCTTTGGGTGACTATCAACGTAGCCGCGCTCCTAAGGGCGGAAAAGACGGAAAATCACTTCGCTAAGTCGAGCTAACGCGTGCTCAGAAATGGGGCAGGTTCCAAGTTTGGAACCTGCCCCATTTTTGTAACTCAACTGCTGGAAATACCGTAAACTTTTGGTATGCCTGATGATCAACTGAGAACGGATGAAGATGTTGAAGGCATTTTGCGTTTGGCCGTTCAGCAGACCACGGTTGATACGGCGGATTTACGTTCTCGACTTTCGTTGTCTGCGGAAGAGCTGGGGATTACTGAGGAACAATTGAAGCTGGCAGAGACTCAGTACTTTGAAGAGAAAGAGGCAAGTCGTTTACGTGAAAAGATCGAAATTGAAGAGAAAGCCCTGTCTGCCAAGGAACAAAAGCAGCATTGGATACGAATTTTTTCGATTATTGGTGTTGTTCTTGGAACTCTGTCATTTATGGCATTTGCCAATTCCGGAGGATTTCACAGCAGTACGTTGATGTTCATGATTTTCCCCATTATTTTCTTCAAACGCCTCGGGCCCAGAATAAGGGGTCCACGACATCGTTACTCGTATAGGGGCAATGATGATCGGATTAAATAGCGACCAAAGTGCATCGCTTGCGGCGTGAATCGCGTATTCTTGGGTTGGTGGCGGACGAGCATTTACAGAACGACGACGATATTGAGGCAATTTTGCGTTTGGCGGTGCACCAGAGCAGTTCGTCGACCGGCGATTTGCGAGCCAGGCTGAGGGCCACGGCGGAGGAGCTTGGCTTAACCGATGAGCAGGTTGCGGCGGCGGAAGAAGCGTATCGCAATGAAAAGACGGCCGAAGTTACGCGCATTACGAATGAGGAAGAGGAGAAGCGGCTTTGGAAGCAGTTTCGGAAGAGTCAACGTGGCGATTTTGTTTCGCATTTGGGGACGTACTTCGTTGTTAATGCGTTTTTGGTTTGGCTAGATTTTAGTCAAGGTGGTGGCCTAAGTTGGGCGTATTGGTCGATTGCTGGCTGGGGTATCGGGATTTTTACTCAGTTCTTTAAGCTGCTTGCGGGGGTCTCGGAGGAGAACACGAGTGCGTTTGAACGATGGAAAGCAAAGCGATCACGCCGGGCAGATAAAGGGGAATTAGATTTTTGACCGAATTGCCGCAATTATTAGCTTGTCTTGAGGAAAGTTTTGGGTGGAATAAATCTATTTGGAAAGGGACATGGATCGATTTTTGCCAGGAACGCGTATAGAGCTACAGGCTTCGCAGGGGGCAGGGTTGTGGTTTTTGCCAGCGGAATGTGAGGTGATTGAGTCTTTGCGGGATTTACATGGTCGGGTGGTTCGGGCAAAACTTTCGATCCCGATTCCACTTCGTAATACTGATATTGAAGAGGTTGTTTTGCTGGTGGGTGAAACGGGCAGTTGTGATGTTTATATGGGATTATCGGGTTCATTATCCCTTGATCCCATATTGCAGATAGGACAGGCTAGAGTAGTTTAGTTGTGATTGCGAATCCGGCAGCGGCGGCGCCGACCCCGAGAATGACTTGGGCCAGGGCGAATAGTGCAGCTTGACCGTAGAGTTGCCGCTGGAGCATTGCGAGGAGGTCGAGTGAATAGCTGCTAAACGTTGTGAATCCACCAAGGAATCCGACGACGAGCAGGAAATAGAGAGCGTTATCTTTGGAAGTGAAATGTCCGGCAAAGAGTCCGATGAGAAGAGATCCAATGATGTTGACGGACGCGACAGCGAGAAATGGGTTTTCTGGCTTGACTTTATTTAGATACTGGGCGACGGCGAATCGAACTACTGACCCAGCAGCCCCACCCAACCCAACGTACAGATAGGCGATTATAGGCTTGGGATCGGTCACTGATTAGACTTTGGCTCGTTCTCGCTCAACTTCAACGACGGCGTGCACCGGTTCTGTCGTCGCCATTTGCGATTGCACTTCGCGCTTGCCTCGTTCGACGGTGCTTAGAACCTTGCCAACAACATTTTCAAGGCTTTGGAGAACGTCGGCGGCGTAGTGGTCGGCTCCTCGTTTCATTTCGCGCGCATCTTTTTCAGCGGTCTTGCGCAGTTCGTCGGCTTGAGCTTTAGCGATGCGGGTGATTTCGTCCTCGGTTATGAGCTGTTGGGCTTTGAGCTCGGCTTGTTGGACGATGAGGGCGGCTCGTTCTTCGGCCTCTTTGACCATCAAAGCCGATTTATCTTGAGCTGCGGTTAGGAGAGCAGTGGATTCTTCCTCGGCGCTTGCCATCATGCGTTCGGTTTCGCGGGTGAGACTGGCGGCGTCCTTCATTTCGCGAGGCATGGAGGCTCGAATTTGTTCGATTTGGAAGCAGACTTCTTCTTTGTCGATGCCAAATAGGATTTTGCCGAAGCTCCGTTTGTCTTCGATATGCTTTTTGAGATTCTCAAGAAGTCGGAGAACATCGATGGAATAGTCTTTTCGAATTGCCATAACCGTCTACCGCCAAGGCGTGTATATAGTTTAACACGTTATTTTTTGGTCGAACGGTTCACGACCCAGGGGTTTCTACCAGTCTCTTAGCAATAAGTTTTTCCACCGGTGGGGGGACGAACTGTTTGTAGTCGCCTCCGAGCCTTGCGACTTCGCGGACAACTGAGCTTGCAAGGAAGCTAAATTCCTCTTTTGCGATTAGGAAAACGGTTTCAACTTCGGGGTTGAGTTTGCGGTTTGCGAGTCCGATACGGAGTTCGTAATCGTAGTCACTGATTGCTCGAAGGCCGCGCAGGATGATGCGGGCATTTTCTGCTTTGGCAAAATCGACTAAGAGGCCGTTGAATGTTTCTATTCGAACGTTAGGTAGATGTCGTGTGGATTCTCGGAGGGCGGCGAGGCGTTGCTCTACAGGTAGGTAGGGGGCCTTCTCGGTGTTGTTGCCGATTGCGACGATGAGTTCATCGTACATTTCTGAACCACGTTCGATAATGTCGAGGTGCCCATATGTTGGGGGGTCGAAGGAGCCGGGGTAGATGGCTCGGCGTGTCATGGGTTAGATTCTACTTGAAGAGGGCAGGTTTATTGATGGAGGGCGGCGGCAATGATTTTTGCGTTGTTGCGCATCATTTCGAAGGTGGTGGTGTTTTTTCCGAGTGAATCGGCTGAGAGTTCGCCGCCGATGCGGACTTGCCATGCTTTTGCTCGCACGGCTTTTTGGAGTTCTCGGATTTTTTGGGGGTCTTGGTTTGATTCGATGAAGATTGCGGGGACTTTGTTGGTCACGATTTCTTGGGCGACGGTGCTGAGGTTGTGTTGGTTGAGCGAGATTGTTCTGATGCCGTTTTGGTGGGCTAGGTATTCGAATGCGTTGTGTTGCGTGACGAGGATTCGGTTGTTTGTCGGGATAGAGTTGAGGGTTTGGGTCATCTCGGCCGCGAGAGAATCGAGTTCCTTGCAGTAAGCGATTTGGTTTCTGGTGATTATTTCCTTGAGGGCAGGAGACTTTTCAATGAGGATTATTGCGATTGCGCTTTGATTTTTGCTCCAGGTGCCCGGTTCGCTCCAAAAGTGAGGGTTGGGTGTACTAAGTTTTTCGCTTTCTTGTCGGCGGATGATTGATTCTAGGGTGACGGACTTGTTGCCAAGAGATTTTAGGAAGTCGGTCAGTTTTGATTCGAAGCTGAATCCTATGGAGATGATGAGATCGGCTTTGGTGAGATCTTCTTTATCTTGTTCGGTGAGTGCGTATGAATGTGGGTTCTTAGTCGAAGGAACGATCGTCGTGATTTCGCAATTGGTTCCGCAGACGTTTTTGATGGAGTCGGCGAGGATATCTGTTGTAACGGCAACTCTGAGCTTAGATTGTGTTGGTTGGTTCGTTGGTGATTTAGGTTGACACCCTATATTGATAAGAAAGAGGAAGCAGAAGAGAATGAGAGTTAGAATTGGGTTTTTGATTTCGTTATTTTGAATGATTAAGTGGTGAAAAGTAAGTTTCTCAATAAAATTCCCCTCGCACTCATTTGAACGAGGGGAATGGTCATTGTTTCGGGCTTGTGAGCCCTTTCCTATTGATTAGTGACCGGTAGCAGCGTTGGTAGCGCCTTCGACAGCACCTTTAGTGGCCCCATCAGCAGCGGCTTTCGGGTCTCCGCTTTCCATGCCAGCTTTTGCACCTTCGGTTGCGCCTTCTTTGGCACCTTCTACGACTTCACCAGCTTTTTCTTTCGTTGCATCCATTGCATCGCCAGCTTTGTCTTTGGTTGCATCGGTAGCTTCACCCATTTTGTCCGTAATTGCTTCTGTGCCTTCAGTAGCTTTTTCGCCAGCCGCTTCGCCTGACGCCTTTACATCGGTTGAAGCATCGGTTGCAGCATCAGTTGCTTTTTCACATCCAACGAGAGCGAACGCACCCAACATGAGGGCAGCGATTGCTACGAGGAAGAGTTTTGAGGATTTCATAATCTTGCTTAGTCTCCAGTGTTTGTTTTTGCCAGGAATGATCTGCTTGCGTAGGTTCCCTGCAAAAAGTGAGGACGATTGACCATTTGGGTTGGATGCACCATCAGGGATTTGTACTTACCTCACGATGATCAAACTTTGACCGATCTAAAGCCCTGGTAGAACTAACAGGGAGTCCCGCCAGTTCGTTCCTAGCGGGCCGACTAGTCCCAATCAAAATCTGAGTGCGTAGCTGAGAGCCGCGTTGGTGTTGCCACCGAATGCGAGGTTGAATCCTCCAAATCCTGCCCCAATCGTGAAACCTGATCGGGATTCATAGCCGCCTCGGAGCGCAAATCCGCCGAGCAACAGTTCCGATCCTACTCGCAACTCTTGCGCACTGGCGCCGTTAAAGGCGTCGATAAAATCGGCGGCGAAAACATATTTTCCTGGAGTGACGTAGCCAATCCCGGTATTGAAAGTTCGCGGGTAGGGGCGTATGGTCGAAGTGGTGAGGGTTGGTGATGTTCCGTTGAACGTTGTTTTTGGTACGAGGAGGTTTTCGAAGGTTGCACCGATAAAGAGTCCTCGATCCTTGGATGCGCTAGCGACGATTCCTAAATCGAGACCAAGTCCATTTTCGCTGAGAGTATCGTTGCCACCCATTTCCGGAGCGAGGGCTCCGGCGGTGTTATTTTGAATGCTATTGGCATCAGCGAACCGGTGTGTGTAGTAGCTTTTGACGATTTTTACTCTCGCACCGATTGATAGGTCCATTTCGCCTGAGGTGTTGAGACGGCGACCGTAACCAAATCCTACTTGGTAGCCGCCAAGTCCGTATGCGTCGAGTCGTGATCCGATTGGGACGTTGCCGTTCGAGCCGGAATTCACCCATGTTTGGAGTTGTTGGTTCGGGAGCCCTGCGACGAGGGCATCGCCTTCGAAATCGAGGGCAAATCCATTGAAATAGATACCAAGACCAGTTCCGGCACCGAACTCAAAATTACTATCGCCTAGTTTACGGGCGATATCGGCAAGTTTGTTTTCATCAAGCCCCCCGCTATTGACGTCGCCGAAGAAGTCCTGAAGATCGTTGACGCCGACTCCATCGAGTCTAAAAGAGAACCGGGGGACTAGGAATCGGAAGTTGGAAGGAGCTAGCCCGTACATGGCAGGGTTGAGCTTTCCGGAATAGATGTAGTCTCCGGGGAGGGCAAGTCCAGCGCGACCCATTCCGTTGAAGCGGCCAGAGCCAATCACCCAGTCGGCCGAACCGAACGTAGCAAGTGAAAGAATTGCAATGAGGAGAATTGAACGTTTCATGAGGATAATCCTTGGCGATGAAGGGAATTTTACTAGGGTTTTGTTGTAAATGCGGTTAGGTTTTTCGGGGATATCGATATTGCAGAAGAAGGTAAATTTGTTTAGGATGCAAAAACCAGTTGTAGTTGTGGGTGCCGGGCTAGCAGGATTAGTGTGTGCTCGGCGGTTAGAGCAGTCGGGCCGTGATGTTCTGGTTTTGGAAAGTTCTGACGCGGTTGGGGGGAGAATGCGTACTGACTTGGTCGATGGATTTCGACTTGACCGTGGGTTTCAGGTTTTTTTTGAGGCGTATCCCAATGCTCGGTTGGAACTTGACTTTGGCAAATTGAATTTAAAAGATTTTGAGCCGGGTTGTTTGGTTTTTGACGGGAAAAAGATGCGGGAAGTCCACCGGGAAAATTTGATTGAGACTCTATTTTCTAATTGGGTGCCGATAGCGGACTTGATGCGGATGCACCAATTGGGTGATGAACTTGACGATTTGACGGAGTCGCAAGTTTGGCATTTGGATGATGTTTCAATGATTGACTTTTTGAAAGTCAGAAAGTTTACAGATAAGACAATCGATCGATTTTTCAGACCGTTTTTTGGCGGCGTCTTTTTAGATCGCGATCTGAACGTTTCAAGTCGATTGTTTGCGTTTGTTTGGCAGATGCTGGATCGAGCTCCAGCGACGGTTCCGGCGATGGGGATGCAAGCGATTCCAGATCAAATAGCAGAGGGAATCAAGCCTGAGTCTTTCCGGTTTGGGGCTCGAGTGGAAAGTCTGATCAGGAAGGATAGTCGGATTGCGGGAGTGCGGCTGGAATCAGGCGAAGAGATTGATGCCGAGATGGTGATAGTTGCCACTGATCAGGCTTCATGTGCGCGGTTGACAGGGGTTGGGACTCCGCAGGAAAGCAAGGGTTGTACGACGGTTCACTTTGCGGCAACCGAAAAGCCTGTGTTTGAGTCGATTTTGATGGTGAATGGATCGGCAATCGGCATGGTGAATCACGTAGCATGCATGACGAATGCTTCAAAGGACCTCGCACCTTCTGGACAGGTATTGATTTCAGCGACGCTGCTTGACAGCCCGTCGATGCCCGATATGGAGCTTGCAAAGAGCGTTCGCTATGAATTGAGAGATTGGTTCCCCGACCAAATGGTTGAGAGTTGGCGACCACTGCGGGTTGATCGGATTAGCCATGCTCAGTTGGTGCAATCCGAAGGGTTTATGGATCGATTGACTCCGACGCAACCTGAAGCAGGGCTAATTATCGCCGGAGATCACACCGCATATGCGGGTATTGATGGAGCAGTGGTGAGTGGACAGCATGCGGCGGCAGTAATTTTGAGTGCGGAACGGGAGCCCGTGGGCGCGTGAGAGTAGCGGTCGTCGGAGCCGGCATGGCCGGTCTTGGGGCGGCCAGGACATTGCGGGAGGCGGGTATTGCGACGGTTGTCTTTGAGAAGTCGCGGGGTTTTGGTGGTCGAGTAGCGACTCGACGGATTGCAGACTATACATTTGATCATGGGGCAACGATTGTTTCACCGAGAGGCACGGAACTTGAGGGTGTAATCTTGAACGAACTTTCAACTGACCAGTTGGTTGAAATTGTCAAACCGATTTATTTGTCGACGGATGATCGTGTGACACCGGTTGATCCGGAGGCGGGGAAGATTAAGCGGTTTGGATATCAGAATGGTGTAAACACACTCGGGAAACTTTTGGCTGTGGATTTAGATGTACGTTTGGAATCGAAAGTAGAAGCGATTAAGAAGGATGGGCCTCATTACACAATTCTTGGTGAGAGTTTTAGTCATGTTATCTTGACAGCTCCGATTCCACAAACTGAGGTTCTGCTGGCATCGGCGGGCGATAAGCGGAGCTTTGCGGGTTCGCAATATCGCAAATGTATTAGCATTATGTTTGGGGTGGATGAGGAGATTGACCGACCGTATCACGCGTTGCTTGACCCGAATCAATCACAACCTCTCACTTGGTTGAGCTTAGAGCATGTAAAGATTCCGGGGGGATTCCGGGCCCCTGAAGGCAAATCTGCGTTAGTGGTGCAAATGAGTGCACGGTACAGTCGTTACAGCTTTGAACGTGAAGACGCGACGATTATTGGTGATACATGGGTGGACATCAAGCGTCTTTTGAAATTAAAGGTTGCGTTGCCGGAGGTGAGTGGCGTCATGCGGTGGAATTACAGTCATGCTTCAAATACGGTGAGTTACGAGACGGCGAATCAATTGGGGGCGAAGATATTGGTTGCAGGCGATGGCATCAGTGGGGCGCGGACTCACCAGGCTTACGCGATTGGGATTCGGGCTGCGAATCAGATTTTGGCGGGTGAAGAGTGATGAAGATTGTTGCGTTGTGTGGGTTGGTTCTTGTTTCGTCGGCTAGTTTTGCCGGTGAAGTGGTTTTAGATGTTCGTGCGGGGGCATTGAATGGATCAGCGACTTTGGTGAATAAACTTTTGCCGAATGGGTCGAAGTATGTTCGTTTGGGGATGTTGTTGGAAGACGGCAACGGAAAGAACGTGAGCGTTTTGCAGGAATCGACTTATGATAAGGAGGGGAAACCGGTTCGGCTGTTGCAGCGAACTACACTGAAAGGGGACGCGGCAGCTCAATCGATCGTTGTGACATTTAATGAAAAGGGGGCTAGTGTGAAAGTTGACCAGGGTGGGAAAACTGCGACAAATTTTGTGCCGTATCCAAGTGGGAAAACGATAACGGCGACTCCGGAGTTTTGGTTTATTCGCGATCAAGTGGCGGGCGGAGGTGTGCGAACTTACACTCGATTTGATTTAGCGACTCAGAGTTGGAAAGATATCAGTTGCACTTTTTTGGGTTCTCGTGATTTGAAGTGGGTGGGTAAGACCATTAAAGCAAATTTTGTTCAGATGGGGGAAGCGAAGGCTTATTTGGATGAATTTGGCGATCCATATTTGATTGAAACGCCCAACGGAAAGATGACGAGGCGGGCGAAATGACTCGGGTTGCAGTGACAGGGGCTTGCGGGCGGATGGGCCGCGAAGTTGTATTGGCGGTTTCCGCAGCCGAGGACTTGGAACTTGTCGGTGCTTATGATCGTGCGGGCGAATATGCAAGTACCGGTCAGATGTTGGGTGTCGGAGTGACGGATGTGCCGATTTCGACAAAAATCGGGGCGATGCTGGATGAATCGAAGCCCGATGTTTTGGTGGAGTTTACAAATTTGGCAGGGGCGGCGGATCATTCGTTAAGTGCATTGAAGCGTGGGGTTGCGGTGGTGATTGGAACAAGCGGATTGAAAAACGAAGATCAGCGAGCGATTCAGTTAGCGGCTGAGGAATACGGTGTTGGAGCGATCTTGGTGCCGAACTTTGCGATTGGGGCGGTTTTGATGATGAAGTTTGCGGAGATGGCAGCGACGTATTTTCCGAACGCTGAGGTTTTGGAATTGCATCACGATCAGAAGCTGGACTCTCCGAGCGGAACAGCGTGGCATACGGCTGAGCGGATTGCAGCAGCGCGGGAATCAGCACCAAGACGGCTGACAGGAACGACTGAGAAAGCACCGGGAGCACGCGGAGCCGACGTTAAGGGTGTTCCGGTTCACTCGATTCGGTTGCCGGGATATGTAGCGAGCCAAGAAGTCATGTTTGGCGCGGCGGGCGAGCGGCTTTCGATTCGACATGACTCTTTGGATCGGGCGAGTTTTATGGCGGGGGTTTTGCTTTCAGTTCGTGAGATTCGGAATCGGAAGGGTTGGCTGGTCGGGCTTGATCAGTTGATGGGTTAGGACGTCGCGGGTGGTTCGTTCAATGCCATATCGCTGATGTATTCTTGTTGTTTGTCGAATAGTTCTGTATTGACAGCGGCCTTTGGGGTTTCCAGGTGAGCTTTTGTTGTTCTGTGCCGGTATTTGAACATTTTGTCGATTTTTTCTTCGATTGAAAGTGAGTTGACGATTTTGCCGATGGGGCCAGCTTTGAGTTCGTAGTGGATCGTGTCGCGTAGGATGCAGTGACCATCTTCGTCGATGAAATCGTGATGGTGTACCCAGGATTTGAATGGTGATTTTACGGCGGTGTCGGTGAATCCGAATGGTTCACGCACATTAGTAATTCTAGCTTTCCATGAAATCCAGAGGCCAAATTGTTTTGTTTTAAATTCGTGGATAGCACCGTCTCTCAGCGGATTTGACTTTGAGATCCACTGCATTTCTTGTTCTGCAGGGGTCAAGATTCTTAGGGCGTCCGGGGATGAATGGAAATCCCAAAGCTTCTGCACGGGCGCCTTGATATAGGTTTCGTACACTTTTGTTGGCATTTTGTTTGACTATACGTAAAATTTGTTAAGGTTTGTATAGCAATTTGACAGATTTTTTCACCGTAGGGCTATGGAACGTGAATTGTCTGGTAACCGTCATACTGTGTACACAACTGGGGGCGTCAGGCTTCGACAGAGCTGAATCGACTTAGAGTTGCGAGCCGAGGTGCCGTTGGCCTCGTAAAAAGCGGCAAAAAACAACTGCAGAAGATAATAACTTCGCATACGCAGCCTAATTAGGCCTGCTCGTCGGTTGGTAGGGTGCCTTTCTCGCCCAGCTAGACGTCGCAAATAAAGGATCGCCCGGACTGGTTCTGTTCGTACCACAAGGGTTAGATTAATCGGACTGGACACTTGCTCAGCCTAGCCTTCGGGATTGACTGGTGTCGAGACAAAAAATGAAGGAGACGCTCGTGGATACTTTAGGTACGACAGTTTTGGAACCGGGTTCAATTCCCGGCGCCTCCACCAAGTTTTGTTGTTATTCATTGATTTAGGGGGATAGACTGCGTGGATGGAAATGCCTCCTCCTGTTTCAGCCCCGGTACCGGCTCAAGGTGACCCATTTAGTGGAAATCATTTTGTGTTGAAACGTCAGCTTTTGAAGTTGATTGGAGCTTCGTTTAACATTTATGATGTCCATGGTGTGCAGATTTTGCAAGCGAATCAGAAAGGGTTTAAATTGAAGGAAGATATTCGTTTGATGGGTGGGCCAGGATTGCAAACTGAGTTGATTGGAATATTTGCACGAAAGGTGATGGATTTTTCGGCTTCTTATGATGTGATGGATTTGCAAACGAATCAGCGGATCGGGGTTTTTCGCCGTAAAGGATGGCATTCGTTGGCTCGTGATGAGTGGATTGTTATGGATGCCAATGAGGTTGCGATTGGGACTTTGATTGAGGACACTTTGGCAATGGCACTTTTGAGACGTTTATTGACGAATTTGATTCCCCAGAACTATGATTTATTGGTGGGTGAGGTGCGGAAAGTCGACTTGAAGCAGAACTTCAATCCGTTTAGTTACCATTTGGGGATTGAATTTTTTACTCCTCCTCAGGACTTTGATCGGCGTATGGGGCTGGCCGGTGCAGTTCTCTTGGCGGCAATCGAGGGTCGGCAAGCGGGCTAGATTTCGGCATGGCAGTAGTGAAGAGGGTGGCAAGGTACACTATGCTTTGCCCCTCCGGGATTGAATAGTTTTTTTTCAATATGGTTAAGGAGTCTTTTTGGCTCGCTGTTTGGGATTCGCGCCCGCTTATTTTTGCCGGAGTGATGATTATGAGCAGCGAAATTGCAGTAGGCGATACCGTCGGTTTGACGATGAAGGTTGAAGGCTTTGAAAAAGGTCAACGATGTGTGGTTTCAGAAATGATGCGCGGGGGTTATGTTTACCTAGCTCCTGAAGGAAGCGAT
>JBJXDW010000107.1:0-4731 GCA_046154445.1 Fimbriimonadaceae bacterium
GATCAATCTGCCATGAAGATTAGCGAAACCTGCAAACGAACGGGAGCGCGAATCAGTGGGCCGATACCCTTGCCGACCAAGATTCGCAAATTCTGCGTTATCCGCGGTCCGCATATTGACAAGGAATCCATGGAGCATTTTGAATTGCGCATTCATAACCGCTTGCTGGATATTCATGATCTGACAAACCGCACGATTGAGGCGCTAGAGCGACTTGATTTGCCGAGCGGCGTTGATATTCAGATCAAGACTGTCTAATCTTATCTAGACGGTCGGATTGAGCAGCAGCTTTTAACAGCTGGTGCTCAATTTTTTTGTTGTGGCAAGTTTATTTGACTCTTGCTTGTAATCATTGTAGACTTTGAAGAGTTGTAATGCTACGTGACCCCTGGTTCATGCTTTTGATTGGCTTTCTTTGCGGATGGCTTGTTCAATTATTTTTCGACAAGTTTTATTTGCGTCCTCGGTTATTAAGGATGTTGAATGAGAAGGCCGGCTTGCTTGATAAAGATAAGCTAACCGTTCGGCTGCTGGATCAGCAGAAGCGCATTGCCGATTTGACTCAAGACTCCGGTTCGGAAAAAGTGCAGCTTGAGAAGCGGATTGCTAAGCTTGAACTGGATTTGAGAATGGCACAGGTTGTTAAGCCGGTTGAAGTTCCGAAATCTGACCAGAAACCGCTTCCTTTTCCTGAGGAGAATCGTGATTCGGTGAAAGTTTACGCAAAGGCAGCGAAACGGGATCGACTGAGCAAGATTAAGGGCATTGGGCCGAAGTTTGAGAGTTTGCTTTGGGGAGCGGGGATTGTTAGTTTCTCTAAGCTAGCAGCATTGTCGGCCGAGGACATCGACAAGATCATTCAACCGGAATCTTGGAAAAAGTTAAATTACGATGAATGGGTAGCTGCGGCGGCAGACTTGGCGGAAGGAAATGAACAATGAAGGAAGGGATAGCGCTTGAGCTGAAGAAGTATGATCGCATTAAGGTTGCGTTTGGACTTTTTCTTGCGCTCGTTTCTGGAGTTTGGGTGGTTGTCGATGATCGGGGACTAGGCGCAAGAGCATCTTTATCGGGAATTTTGAATGGCGCGGTTGGTCGCAAGCAAGAACCATCGGGAGTGACAGCGGTCTCTGTGAGTCATCCACAACTTTTGATCCCGGCAAAGGGGAGTGAAATTGAGTACGGCTTTGTTCAGTTTGAGGGGATCGCAAATACGGGCACTAAAGTTGTTGTTTACGGCGATGGAGCGGAGATGGGAAGTGCCTTTGCAACTCAACGCGGGAGATTTATGTTTGATATCAAGGTGGTGCCGCCCTTGGCAAAAGTTTATTCGATTTCGTACTTTACAGCCGGTGGGACACAGATTATTGGGGAGCGAGACTTGGGATTGCGGGTTATTGGGGAGTACGAGCTGGTTTCTCGGCCATTTGCGATTTTTAGACCTGTGGATGATGGCAGCCTGCGCATGGGAGAATCGATTATTGCAGGAACGGGAAAGCCGGGAAGTCGGGTGAAATTGCAGATTGATGAGTGGCAGCTCGGGATGGCTGATGTTAAAGACGATGGAACCTGGACGTTTACTAGAACGGTTTCGGAGGTTGGGGTTGAGCGACAGCTCACGGCGCGTGAGATTGAAGGTTATGGGGACGAAATAATCGTACATACGATAGCGATCATTGAATAGGGCATATCGAGAATTTGCCCAAGGACCCAAAGGTTCAGTTGAACCTATCGGCATGGAGCGTAGATGTGCCATTATCTCTAGTTGCTGTGCGGTGCTTTTTAGGCACTAAGCGGAGCAAAGCGGCTTGTGAAAAGGCGCAATCGTAGTGACCCGACCGCCTCATTGGTACCCGGGCAACACTTATTAGACGATTGATTGCCCATAAAAGAAGCTGCAAGGAGGCGACATGATCGCAGGAATTTTAGGAAAGAAGGTCGGCATGACCCATGTGTTTACGGAAGAAGGGAAGAACATCCCGGTTACCGTAATCCAGGCAGGGCCGGTCTATGTAACACAGATCAAAACAGTTGAAAAAGACGGCTACGCCGCGATTCAGGTTGGCTACGGCGAGATGAGCGATAAGCATCTCAGTTTTCCGAAGCACGGCCACTTGAAAAAAGCAGGTCTCACCACGAACCTTCGCCACATGGCTGAGTTTCGGGTTGATAGTACCGATGGATTTGAGCTTGGTCAGGAGATCAAAGTTGATATTTTCGCCGAAGGCGATAAGATTGATTTGACGGCGACCAGCAAGGGCCGTGGATTTGCAGGGGGCGTTAAGCGCCACCACTTTAAAGGTCAGCACATGACCCACGGTTTTATGACCCACAGACGACCCAACTCGAGCGGCGCTACTGGCCCGCAACGCGTTTTTAAGGGCACTAAGAAGCCTGGTCATATGGGTGACGCGCAAATTACTCAACAAGGTAGCCGCATCGTTGGATTGGATGCCGAGCGCAACTTGATTTGGGTGAGCGGCAGCGTTCCGGGCGCGCCAGACGGATTGGTTCGAGTAACCAAGGCGGCGAGATAACCATGGCAGAACTCGAGATTTTTGATGGGAAAGGCAAGAGCACGGGCAAGTACAAACTTGCGGCGCCGCTTGCTGAACTCACCGTAAACAACATGGTTCTTCACCGAACCGTTGTTGCAGAAGAAGCAAACAGCCGCCAAGGCACGCAAAGCACAAAAACGCGAAGCGATGCCCGTGGTGGTGGACGCAAACCGTACAAGCAAAAGAAAACCGGTAACGCCCGACAAGGGACGATCCGCGCACCTCATTACACCGGTGGTGGTGTTGCTTTTGCTCCGAAACCGCGCGACTACAACAAGAAAGTCAACCGGAAAGAGCGACGGCTTGCGATTATGGCGGCGTTTGGGGCACAAGCCAACGACGGCATCATTAGCCTTTGCAAGGAACTGAAGTTCAAAGCACCGAAAACGAAAGAGGCAGCTGACTTTTTGGCTGGACTTGGTTTGGCGGACTGTCGACGCGTTTTGCTGGTTGTACCGGCTTACGACGAGATGGTCGTTAAGAGTTTCCGCAACCTTAAGAATGTTGTTGTTCGCACAGCTCCGAGCCGCGATGGTTTGGCGCAGTCGTTCTCAGCGCGCGACCTTTTGGTGGCTCACAAGATTGTGATTACCGAAGACGCAATGAAGAAAACAGAGGAGAGTTGGCTTAAGTAATGGACATCCATGAAATAGTTCTTTATCCGCACATTACCGAGAAGACCCGATTGTTGGCCTACGGTGATCCGCGCATTAAAGATGAAAAAGAAATTGTTCGCAAGTACACGTTTATTGTTGCACCGCGGGCAAACAAAATTCAGATCAAATCGGCTGTAGAAGCGATTTTTAATGAAGGCAAAAAAGACAAGGAAAAGATCGAAGTCGTGAGCGTTGCAACAATCAACGTGAAAGGCAAGATGCGACGGGTTGGTCAGCGAAAAGCGGGCAAAACAGCGTTGCGTAAGAAAGCGGTCGTTACCCTTGCCCCTGGACAAATGCTTGAGGGCTTTGGAGTTTAATAGATGCCGACCAAAAAGATGAAACCGACCTCGCCGGGGCGACGACATAAGATCGCCGCTACTTACAGCGAGATTACGAAGAAGAAACCCGAAAAGAGCCTGTTGGCTCCGATCAAAAAAACGGGTGGACGCAACCACACGGGTCGCATTACCATGAAGAACCGGGGCGGCGGTAACAAACGACGCTACCGAATCATTGACTTCAAGCGACAAAAAGACGATATGGTGGCGACGGTTATTGGGATTGAATACGATCCAAACCGCACCTGCCGGATTGCTTTGTTGCAATATGAAGATGGCACCAAGACTTATATCTTGGCCCCAAGAAACGTGACCGACGGCGCGCAACTTTTGAGCGGCGATCAGGCAGACATTTTGCCGGGTAACTGCAAAATTTTGCGCAACATCCCGCTTGGTACCTTGGTTCACAACGTTGAGTTGCAACCGGGTCGAGGCGGTCAGATGGTTCGCTCCGCTGGTGCTTCGGCCCAGGTGATGGCTAAAGAAGGGAACTACTGTACTCTTCGATTGCCGAGCGGAGAAATGCGGATGGTTCATATGGATTGCCGCGCGACGATTGGTGAAGTTGGCAATGCCGAGCACGAAAACGAGCGCATGGGTAAAGCCGGGATCAACCGTGGTAAGGGTCGCAAGCCGCACGTTCGCGGGGTTGTGATGTCGCCACGCGACCACCCACATGGTGGTGGTGAAGCGAAATCTCCGGTTGGACGCCGCAAGGGTCCGGTCGACCGCTGGGGCAACAAGGCGATTGGTTCGCCGACTCGCTCGAACAAGCGGACGGATCGGTTCATTGTTCGTCGCCGGAAGAAGAAGTAAGCGGGTAACTGCTTAGTGATTGGATTGCCGCCTCGTTTGATCGGGGCGGCAATTTTGTTCTAAGTAGTAGAATCTCAGGGAGTAGTGAAGTTCTCAACTTTCCAAGAGTTTGAACTGAAAGTTAGCATTAAGTGAGTATCCGATTCCACACATACGAGAATCAACAGTAACAATTTTATACGGCAATGTTCGACCTATCTCTTCAGCAAGTGTTTGAGAATACACCAGAAGTAAACAATCTACAAGGTCGAGATCTAATCGAGTAGCACGCATCACGAATCCCTGGACAGCCAGATTACATCTATCATCAATCAGTTCGAATGATCCGGGATCTGCCACCAGATTGTGAAGGTAGCTATC
>JBJXDW010000108.1:0-3061 GCA_046154445.1 Fimbriimonadaceae bacterium
CCATCCTGAGTGCTCAGCCGCAAGTGCTCTGGATATTCGCATCTTCGAAGAATTCATCGAAGCGATTCAATCACGCACCGCAATGGCACGCATGGCAGCTTAGCGTTCTTTGCTCGCTTTCTAGTCAACTCCAGACCAGCCCGATTGCCGACCCAGGCAATCGGGCTCTTTGTTGTTGGTATCAATAATCAACCGCTTCGATTGCCTAGCCGCTTGCAACGGTTCAAACGATTTTTAACTTCAATCGTTTGCAGCAATTTGTGCTACGGGAAGCGCTCGGCGCAACTCTTTCAAGCCCTCGGGTGAGTATTTGGAGTCACCTAGGAAAAGCGCTCTGAGCGACTTGAGGTTATAGAGGTGTTTGAGCCCAACATCGGTGATGGCACCGGCTTGGGAAATATCCAGCTCCTGTAGCGTGGTGATGGTACCGATGATAGCCAAACCTTCGTCGGAAATGGCAGTTTGGTTAACGATCAATCTCTCGAGCCCATTGATTTTGGCGACATCCGTCATTCCGGCGTTGGTCACGGCGGTTTTTGATAAATCGATGCGAAACAACGGAAGATTCGAGAGGTGCGTCAGTCCCGCGTCGGTAACTTTCGTGTCAAACAGCTCCAGCCGACGAAGAGTCTTTATTTTGCCGATCGTCTCGAGTCCTTTGTCGCCGAGTTGTGTTTGGTTGACGCTCAGAACTTCGAGTGGAAGGTTGACCAAATGCTCCATCGCTTGATCTGTAATTGATGTCAAATAGAGCTCCAATACCACAAGATTCTGAAGATTCTTGATGGCCGCTAAATCGGAATCGACAATCGCGCTATTGGCGCCCAAGTCCAATTTGACGCTCTTAAGCTTGGCGAGCTCAGCGACAGAAGCGCTTTTCCTGAGAAGCCGTTCATTCAAGGGCTCGGTAAAATCGAACCACTTGGCCCCTTTTGAAGCCAATGGGGCCTGCCCACCACATCCGACTAAGGCGAACAGGTGGAGCAAGACAACAAACATCAGGTTTCGCATGAACGAGCTTATCCATCATAAGGGCATGAGAGATTCATCTTCCCTCTCATCAACCGAATCAGTCCAGTTGCAGATCAAGATCCTTGACTGCTTGTTTGATTTCCACTGTTTTCTTTTCTTTTCCGCTGCCGTATTTCTTCAAAATCGCCTCGACGGCTGCCGGCCGTTTTTTCTTTCCTTCGACAATGTCCTGTTCTTCCCCTGGATCGGTGGGATAGTACTCAATGGTAACAGTGTGAGTGCCAACTTGAGCGCCCTTACGTGTACCTTCGTATGTCAGTTCGAACTTTCCATCCGCGTCGGTAAGACTGCTAACACTCGGGCGACCGGTTTCAGGACTGAAAGTGACCAAAATTCGCTGCACTGGCTTTTGTTGGTAAGTTGCTCGCCCAGCAACCTCGACAATCTTTGGTCCTGAATCTCCGCATCCGGAGAAAAAAAGTAATGCGATTGAAGAAAGGGATAGTGAAACGATTTTGCTCATTAGTTGAACTGCCAGGTTTTACCGTGAAAGAAATAAACTGATCGAATCCGGGTAGCCATTAATACACTAGCGATATCACGCCGAAAGTGAGCCCACGCTCATTTTCGGCGTTCTCAAGACATACCAAGCACAAGCACCATGCAAGGCTAAACTAGTCGGGGTGGGTCGTAACTTCGCCGCCAGCCCGCGTGAAAAAAGTTCGATAGACCGTCATGTCGATGCTGTTAGTAATGAATCTAACGCTGCCATCTACAAGGGTCACTTGGATTCCGCCCACATGACTACTTACAGCCGAGCGAGTATTTCCGCTTTGATCATTGGGTGGCCTGGCTCCATCGGCATATCCCTGGCTTGTGTGGTGAACCCAGATGAACTGATTGGTGCCAGTATTGGCGCCTGACCAACTCCGACGCGCCCAGTGAGCGAACTCTACGAAATGAAAAGTATTTGACGTCCCGTCAGTCACACCCCCAAACGACAATTTGCTGTTCATGAATCCCATTCCAACGTGGGCCGTCGCATCATTCGACCGTTCTGGGCAACATGTTCCAAGACCGGAGGACATACCATAATCTTTGAACTGAGTTTCTGGCTTCACTCGTTTTGCAGATGGACACGTGAAGAACGGAGGCATGTTGGTGGCTGCAAACTGATTTAGAGGATTGCCGGCGGGACCGCGTTCGACACCCCACCCTGCCCCAGTTACAGGATCGCGTTCCGGAATGCTTGCGGCGTAGGCCGGAAAACTAAAGTTAATACGATTAAATAGATTACCTGCTTCCATGTAGGGCAGAATAATGGCAGCCCAGCTAAAATGCCCCCAGGGTAATGTATTGTTCATTGGGTCTCGCCACCCAGGCGCACAGCATAATCCGTCTGTTGGATTATTTCGTCCAACAGCTCCAACGCTACCAGACGGAAAAACTTTGACCGCATCTGCGTAGTTGTGCGACGCCAGACCCATCTGCTTCAAGTTGTTCTGGCAACTCATTCTCCGAGCGGCTTCGCGGGCCGCTTGCACGGCAGGAAGAAGCAAACCTACAAGAATTCCAATGATAGCAATCACAACTAGCAGCTCCACTAGCGTGAAGCCTCGCCTTTTTTCTTGCTTTGAAGAAAACGGCACTGAATTTCTCATAACCTCAACTCCCAAAATAACGAAAAGAAGGGTATCCGACACAGCGCGAAGTCAAATATGTCAAACTCGCGATTCCACGCATTGTAGGAGCGCTTGGGGGCCATAACAAGCCGCAAAAGTAAATTTCCTGTAGGATTGTACCCACGTATTTTCCTTTTCCTGAGTATTTCGTTGCAATCTTGGTAGAGAACGGCAGGAGTAATCGGCGTCGGCGTCGATCATAAGTCGGGCAAACGGAAATTGCTAGCTAACTTGGATTGAGTTGTTGAAGGCTGGTCGACGCCGCACAATTTGAACCGCAGGCGCTAGCCGGCGCTAGCCGGCGCTAGCCGCCGTCTGCAGCGGCGAACGATTTTCCCGAAGCACAGCGTCCCTTTCGGGCGCGGGCAAAAAACGGACGCTTTTGTAGTCGCGTCGCCGGGTGCACA